>JBASJP010000374.1:0-4401 GCA_049655345.1 Moraxellaceae bacterium | reverse complement strand
ATGCTGCCGCCATCCAGCCGCAAAAAGAACTGGTGGTTGTCAGCGGCTGTTCTCAGCCAGCGAAAACCGGCACGCAAGGACACAAAATCCGCATCAGACAGCATTTGCTTCGATGCAAACTCAGCCTGATAGTACTGCCTGTCGCCCCAGTATGGATCAACACCTCCTTTGGTTCTGACCCGATCCAGACCGATACCCGGCATGAGCAAGTCAGCATTGCTCTCCTCTCCATCCGGTCGCTCGGAGGACTCGCGATTCCAGCGCAGCATATAGGTCCGCTTCCACCCCTGATCCTTCTCAATCTGGCGCTGCACACCCACCACGGTACTGTAGGTGATGACATCTTCAAGATTCTCTCGCTGCACGCCGTAAATCAGCTGCACAACATCATCAATCGGATGCTTCCATGGAATGGTATAGACCGCATCAAAGCTGCGACGCACCCTGGATAGCTCGCTACTGGCCGCAATACCGTGGCCCCGATCATTGATCAGCGGGCGCCGCCAGGTCAGGCTCAATCGCGTTTCAACGTCGGTGGAGTAACCAATACCCACATCGACGTCATTTGGCTCTTCATCCGCCACTGTCACGCGGACAGGAATGGCGAGATCAACTGCCTCCTCCCGCTGATGACGAACCCTGACCTCGCTGAAATAACGTGAATCAAGCAGGGACTTGTTAAGTTTGAGAATACCGGCCGCCTCAAAAGGGTCACCCTCGGCAAAAGGAACCATCGTCTCCAGAACATGGCGCCGGACAAAGTGCTGCTCTGCTCCATCCGGGCCGACAAAACTGACCGGGCCGAAGAAAAAGCGGCTACCACTGACATAGACCAGATCAATGTCCACACGATGCCTGACGGGATCCACCACCACATCACGATGAGACCATGCTGCATCGAAATAACCACGCTCAAGCGCAAGGGCCTGTACCGCTGACTTGAGCCCCTCATATTTGCCATGGTGGAAAACATCGCCTTCCTTGAGTGGCAGGTTTTCGCGCAAGGCCGTGAAGGCAATGTCGTTACCTGCCTCTCCTTCGAAAACCAGGGTCAGGCGACCCACCAGGACGGGCGGTCCTGAAGCAACAATAACCAGCACTCCGCCCTTCTTGTCCTGCTCCACCTGCACATCGGGGCTGTAATAGCCCATCGCTTCCATGGCTTCATGCACAGCCGTCAGCAGTCTTGACCGGGTATCCCGCCACGACTTGAGGTCATCCGTGGTAAGCGGGCCAATATAAGAGGTGGCATTATCCTTTAGTGGCCCGTCGATACCCTGGATATCCAGTCTCACTGGCTCTGCACCGGATGTACTGAAGGATATGGACAGCAAGGCGAACAAGCATACGCAGCGCCATGCGCCACCTGCACTTGTTACCATCAACTGCCATTGCTTCATGTAGTAGTCCTTTGAAAAGCACACATCATAGCCATTCTTGCATGACAAGGCTGCGTAAAAAATGCGCCACCAAACCGTCTGACAGGATCTGTCACCTTCAGGTAAGCTTTGCGCCGAACAGCAGATCGCTGCCCTTGCCCGGACGGCAGACGCGAACTGCCATCACGACAAGGATCCCGCATGAGCAACCAGTTCAGCCTGCTTGGCACCCGCCGCTTCCTGCCTTTCTTCATTACCCAGTTTCTGGGCGCATTCAACGACAATGTCTTCAAGCAGGGCCTGATCATCCTGCTCACCTACAAGGCACTGACGATCAGCACCCTGCCGGTTGAAATCCGGGCACCGCTTTGTCAGGCGGTATTCATACTACCTTTCTTTCTTTTCTCGGCGACCGCCGGCCAGCTGGCCGACTGTTATGACAAGGCGATACTGATCAGGCTGATCAAAACCCTTGAGGTCGGGATCATGGCACTGGCGTGTGCCGGCTTCTTTACCAACAATCTGACCTTCCTTCTGACCGCCCTTTTTCTGCTGGGCATTCATTCCACGCTGTTTGGCCCGATCAAGTATGCCATCCTGCCCCAGACCCTTCAGGCAGAAGAGCTGGTCGGTGGCAATGCCCTGATTGAAACCGGTACTTCGCTGGCCATTCTGGCTGGCTCCATTCTGGGTGGCTACCTCATTTCGATGCCGGGTGCCGGCATTGAGGCCGTCAGTGTCGCCATTGTCGGCGTTGCCGTGATCGGTCTGATTGCCAGCATGTTCATTCCCCTGACGGGAGTGGCAGCCCCCGACCTGAAGGTCAACTGGAACCCGGTCACCGAGTCCTGGCGTAACATCAGCTTCATCCGTGAAAACCGCACCGTTTTCCTTTCCGTGCTTGGTATTTCATGGTTCTGGTTCTACGGCGTCACCCTGCAATCCAATATTCCGGCACTGACCAAACAGGTTCTTGGCGGAGATGAGTTTGTGGTCATCATGCTGCTGACCACGCTTTCGGTGGGCATTGGTATTGGCTCCCTGCTTTGCGAAAAACTCTCGGGTAACAAAGTGGAGCTGGGGCTTGTGCCGTTTGGCGCCATCGGGCTGACTGCCTTTGGCATCGACATCTGGCTGGCGACACTGAATCACCCGCCCGTTACGAGTCTTGCTCCTGACCTGCGCGCCTTTGTTGATCGTCCGGGCAACATGCGTGTCCTGATCGACTTTTTCGGTCTTGGGCTGTTTTCCGGCTTTTACATTGTGCCGCTGTATGCGCTGGTGCAGGCCCGCTCCGAACCATCCCACAGAGCACGGGTCATTGCTGGCAACAACATCCTCAATGCCCTGTTCATGGTGGTGGCATCCCTGCTCACCGTCTTGCTGCTGAATGTTTTCAAGGTCAGTCTGCCGGGACTGCTGGCCATGACTGCCATCCTCTCGGCGATTGTGACCCTGTACATCTTTGCACTGGTCCCCGAGTTCCTCATGCGCTTCCTGGTATGGATGTTCATGAGCATGTTCTACAAGGTTGAGCGCACGAATATCGGCCGCATTCCCGAGGAAGGCGCCTGCGTAATGGTCTGTAACCATGTGAGTTTTTTTGACGCACTGGTGCTGGCTACCGCCATTCGCCGTCCACCCCGCTTTGTGATGGACCACAACATCTTCAGGAATCCGTTGATGAACTTCATTTTCCGGACTGCCAGAGCCATTCCGATTGCACCTCACAAGGTTGATCCTGCGCTGCTGGAAAAGGCTTATGAAGATATCGCCGTGGCGCTGGCCAACGGCGAGATGGTCTGCATTTTCCCCGAAGGCCGCATTACTGATACCGGTGACATGTACCCTTTCAAGAACGGCATACAACGCATTGTTGAACGCAGCCCCGTACCGGTTTATCCGGTGGCACTGCAAGGCATGTGGGGAAGCTTTTCCAGCCGCAAGGGTGGTGCTGCCTTCACCAAGATGCCACGGCGCTTCAAATCCCATGTTGCCGTGAGCGTCGGCCATGCCGTACCGCCGGAACTGGCCACCCCCGAGCACCTTGAAGCGCAGGTGCGCGAACTGCGTGGGGACTGGAAATAGGAAGACCAATAAAAAAACGGGGGCTCAGGCCCCCGTTTTTTTATCCGGATCACATTGAATGACTGCGGCTACTTGCCCTTGGGATGCCCGGCTTCTTCAATGGCCTGCTTTACCTGCGGCGGCATATAGGTTTCATCGTGCTTGGCCAGCACTTCATCCGCCTCCACTACACCGTTCACCAGTCGGCCATTGGCCACAATGCCCTGTCCCTCTCGAAAGAGATCGGGAAGGATGCCGGTATAGGTCACATCCACCTGCTCCTTGAGATCGGTAATGGTGAAACGCACAGCCAGTGAGTCCGGCTCCCGCTTGAGTGCCCCCTGCATCACAAGGCCGCCCACCTGGATGCGCTGCCCCTCAGGTGCCTCGGCTGCAGCAAGCTGGGACGGTGTATAAAAAAGATTGATGTTCTGACGCAATGCATAGATGGCCAGCCCCACTGCGATGCCCACCCCCACGACGAGGGCAATGAGGATGTACAATGTTTTCTTGCGCTTGGCATTCAGGGTGAAACTCATGTCGACCTCACGATTTGTGCACATCCCTGGCGTCACGTTTCAATTGGGCACTCTGCTCACGCAGCCAGCGGCGGCGCAACAGCAGTGGCTGCAGCACATTCCAGACAATAATGGCAATGCTGAGGCCATAGGCTGCCCAGACATAGGGGCCATGCGTCCCCATCGCCAGAAAGTCGGCAAAGGATTCAAATGCCATTGGCCGTCTCCTTGCGCACAATTTCCTTTACCCACTGGGCACGACGCTCACGCTGCAGGATCTCGTTGCGCGTACGGGCAACCACACATGCGGCAAAAAATGCATAGCAGCCCAGCAGCATGACGATCAGTGGCAGGTACATTTCCGGCGGCATGGATGGCCGCTCGGTGACCTTGAATGTGGAGCCCTGATGCAGTGTGTTCCACCACTCCACCGAGTA
>JBASJP010000373.1:0-6182 GCA_049655345.1 Moraxellaceae bacterium | reverse complement strand
ACACACACCTCTCTGCATGTGCAGGTGCCGTGGGTGCAGCACTATTCAGCTGGATCATCGGCAAACCAATGTTGCTGACCAGCACCGTCAACGGATCAATTGGTGGTCTGGTAGGAATAACAGCAGGCTGTGCCTCCATGGACCCGCAGTTTGCAGTGGTGACGGGGCTGATCGCAGGCATCATTACCATCACCGGTCCCATGCTGCTTAACGCGGCCCGACTGGACGATGTCGTGGATGCCGTATCAGTTCATGGTTTCTGTGGCGCCTGGGGAACGATGGCAGCTGGCTTTTTCTTTGCCGGCGACCTTTTCAACGAAACACGGATCTATGTACAAGCCATCGGGGTGGCGGTTGGCTTTGTCTGGGCGTTTGGAGCCGCACTGATCATGTATATCGGCGTAAACATGATCATCGGAATGCGCGCAAGCCCCCTGCATGAACAGCATGGACTGGATTTCACTGAGCATGCAGAAATCGGGTACCCGGAGTTCCAGCAGACCAGAACTTTTAATCCGGAAGCACTGGAATCACGCAACTGAACAGCGAGATAGCCACCATGTCGACAGAATCGCTGAAAAAGACGTCATCAGATACCGTGACCCACCGGGCGCAACCGGCTAAAGAAGCAACCATCATGAGTATTTCGCAAAAGAAGCTAGCCATAGAGGGGGCACTGACCCCCTACCTCAGTGACGACCATCTCATGCGCGCAATCCGCATATGGGAGGAAAAATACTCACAGCAACCAACATTTGCCTTGCAGAGATTCATTAATGAGTTTTGTGACAATGCCACACTTATCGCACAGCGCTCACAAATACTTCAGAGTCTTATTCGTGCACTTTCGGGCGCCGATGGCCGCCCAAGAGAGACGCCTCCCCTGCAATACAAGGAAGAGATAAAAAAAACCAGCAGCGCACAGGCTGTTCCCGACGAAAGCATCGTGTGCTTTTCGACCCTGATCGAGTCTGTTTTTGCCAGCACCCCCGGGGACATGCACATCAAGATGCGTCTTTTCCTGATTGAAAACCTGCCAGGCATGAAGCTTCCAGCCATGGCACAAAGGGCACTCCACGCCTGGCTGTCACAGCAATATCGCATCCCCGATGATGTAAGGATAGAAGAGAAAGCCCTGCGCCACCTGATCAACCTGACGTACATTTCACTCTGCGAATATCTTGGCCCAGTCAAGGCGGACAGGTTGTTGCACGACGCCATCACAGCTACGGAAGGACGGAGCACATTCCCGGTGCGGCAGCTGCTTTGATTACTGTTACAAAAATGTAGCGGCGTGATTTGTACCATTGCCGGCGCCTGATGCATCACCCTAGCATGATGGAATCATGAGGACTCCATCATGCCAGTACTTTTCCGGATATTTTTTGCCAGCACTGTTTTATCAGCCGCTGTAGCCAATGCGGCAACAGCGTCAGCGACTGCAGGTAATCGCGTTGACATTGCCTCGTGCCGTCCGGTACCGACAGGACCAGGGCCACACAGCCTGATACAGGTTAACGGCAGCACCGTTCGGCTGCTAGTCTCCAGTCATGATCGAAGGAACTTTGAGAAAACAGGCGATATTTACGACCATCAACCTTCAACCGGAACAATGCGCCCTTTGCTACGAACAGGTGAGCCTCGTGAACTTTCATTCCGACCTCATCACATAGACATCCATCAAGAAGACGCTGAAACATTGTTGTATGTGATAAATCATGATGACAACAAACCAAATTCACGACATCACAGCATTCTTGTTTACGCCATACAACCTGACCGGCTTGTTTTCAGAAAGCGGTTAAGTGATCCACTTCTGAGCTCACCCAATCACCTTTCAATCAGTCCCGGTGGCGACATCTATGTCAGCAATGACCGTCGTGATGGCAGTAGCGTGATGGAGTTGGTACTGCGACAGAAGAAAGCAACAATCGTGCACTATCGTGAAGGTTCAGGCTGGCGCATCGTTGCCACGGGCCTGAGCTTTCCCAATGGAGTTGAGGCTGAAAACTCCCGCGTACTTGTCAGCAAGACATTTGGCAATGCCCTGCTTGAATTCCCCCGAAAGCCGGATGGGTCTCTTGGCATGCCACGGACGGTAGTCTCATTACCGTTGCTCGATGGACTTACTCCTGCACAAGCACCAGACCACTATCTGGTTATCTCGCATGCCTCGCTGGTCGACTTTCTTCAGCACAAGAGCAATGGCTCACATCGCTCCCCCGCCACCGTGCATGAGGTCAACAGGGCGACGGGGAAGACCCGGATTTTTTTTAAAGATGATGGCAGGAAAATAAGCGGCATCTCTGCCGCCGTCACCGCACCAGATGCCGTATATTTTGGCCAGTCGTTCGAGCCGTTCCTGTTACGCTGCCCCTATCAGAACCCGGGTTAGCGCGCAAGAAAAGCCAGACTCAGCCATGGCACATAGGTAATAACCAGTACTGCGGCAAACAGCACAACAAGAAATGGCCAGGTCGCAATATAAAGCTCGGTAATGGGCTTTTTGAAGCGATAGCTTGCCATGAACAGGTTCATACCCACCGGAGGGGTGCAGTAGCCGATCTGCATGTTCGCCAGAAAAATGATCCCGAGATGCACGGGATCAACACCAAACCCGACAGCAACAGGCAGCAGTAGCGGAACCATGATGACCAATGCTGAAAAAATATCGAGCAGACACCCCAAAACAAGCAAAAATACATTAAGCAGCAACAGAAAGGTAAGACGGCTATCGATATGGGTTTTCAGAAATTCAAACAGTCTGGCAGGGACCTCTGCCTCAATTAGCCAGTTGGTAAGTGCCAGAGAAACACCAAGAATCAGCAGCACGGCACCCACCATTACCATTGATTCACGCATGATGTCCGGCAGCTTGTGCAGTGGAATTTCCTTGTAAATAAGGCACTCCACCATGATCACGTAAAGAGCTGTGACTGCAGCCGCCTCTGACACAGCAAAGAAGCCGCCATAAATTCCGCCGAGCACCACAATTGGCAAAGGCAACTCCCACTTGGCTTCCCACAATGCCGCCTTGACCTCCCCGGCATTGAACTTTTGCAGCGGAATAGGGAAGCGGCGCGTGATCCACAGACCATACACACTGAGAAAACCAATCATGACGAGTGCAGGCAGCAGGCCAGCCTTGAACACATCCTGAATGGTAATGCCACTGCCATCCGGTAATTGCTGGGCAATGACCGCATAGAGAATCAGGGGCAAGGAAGGAGGCAACAGCAGGCCAAGCGAACCTGAAGTCGTCACAAGCCCGAGAGAGAATCGCTCCTGATATCCCGCCTGCTTGAGTGCAGGATAAAGCAACGCGCCCAACGCAACGATCGTGACGCCACTGGCACCGGTAAACGCCGTAAAAAATGCACAGGTCAGGAAAGCGACAATAGCCAGACCACCCGGCATCCAGCCTATAAGGGACTGTGTTATTCGCACCAGTCGCACTGACGTTCTCGACTCGCCAAGCATGTAGCCAGCAAAGGTAAACAGAGGCAAAGCCAGCAAGATGGGTGTATCTACAATTCGATAAAGTTCAATACCCATCACGGTGAGGGGTGTTTCTACAGACTGGAAACCGAGCATGGCAACGCCGGCAATCACGGCAAACAGTGGCGCCCCAAGCGCAGCAGCGAGCAGGAGCAATATCGCCAGCAATAACATCATGTCAGCGACCCGGCCTGATTGGTAACGCTTCGCCAGGGGGCCAGAGCTGCCACGATGAGATAACGCAGGGCAATCAGGCCAAAGGTAACGGGCATGACACTTTCACAGACCCACGTTGGAACATTGGCAAATGCCGGAGAGGGGGACTCGTACTCAATTTTCACAAACTCAAATGAATACCAGGCAAGAAGACAACAGACGACGGCAGTAAACAATGCATTGAATACAACCACTGACTTGGCAGCCCTCTCCGGCAAATACTTGGTGGCTATATCAATGCTGATATGTCGCTGATCACGACTGGCGACCAGTGCCCCGATCATGCCGATCCACAGCACCAGCACCCGCAGCAGGCTGTCTGCCCAGAGAAACCCTGAGTCAAAACCGTTGCGCAGCACAATCTGCATCACTGCCACACCAATCATGGTCGCCAGCAATGCAACCAGCAGACTGTTTTCCAGAAAGTGAAGAAGTCGCAACACCTTCTGCAGCATGTCCCTCACGATTTCTTGCCAGCACGAAAGGCGGCCAGATACGCATTAAACTGGCTGGCAGCTTGCGTACTCACAATCCCTTTCTGCTCCATTTGCTCACTGGCCACACTACTGAAGCGGGCCCACTCGGCCTGCTCCTGTGCTGACGGCCTGACCGGCTTGATGCCCTGCTTGAGCAACGCATTATAGGCAGCCAGATTATCCTTGCGGTTCTGCTGGTCTATGTCTCGAAACACCCGCCCCATGACGTCACGCACGACCAGCTGGTCTGCTGGAGCGAGCCTTGCAAATGCCTTGTGCTCAATCGCCAAGGTACCGACAAAATAGCTCATCGGCAGGTCATTCAGGTATTTGATCTGGGTATGCCATTGCAGCGCTACCGCACCGATCGGCGACATTGCCACTGCATCAATAATGCCTGTTTGCAGACTGGGCAGAACATCGGCCAATGACAGAGGGACAGGGGCAACCTGGAATGACTTCAATGCCTCTTCAGACTGGCGATCATTGTCAGGAATCCATACGCGCTGCTTGCGCAATGCTCCGATGGAGGAAACAGGGGCATTCTTTGACATTACATAGGCAAAACCGCCTTCTGCAAAACCAAAGTTCACAAAACCTGCCGTCTCCAGCGCTTTTGAGAATGGAGCATCCATTTTGCTCCTGACGTAATCCACTTCCTCGAACGACTTGAACTTCAGCGGCAGCGAATACACCTGGATATCACGTACAGCGTCAGACAGGCTGCCCCCAGTAACAGCACCACCGTGCAACTGACCAATCTTGATCTTGTTGAGCACGGCCTTGTCATTACCCATGGTGCCGCCCGTGTAGAACTTGAACTCAACGCGCCCCTCGGTCTTGGTCTTGATCTCGGCCGCACCGGCACGCATTTTTGTCATCCAGCCGGAACCATCCGGTGACAGCGTTGCAATCTTGAGCGTTACAGCATGGGCGCTGGTGGCCAGCAGACTGAAGACCAGGGCAGCCAGCAGATTGCGCTTCATCTTATTCTCCGTGTTTACCGCTCATTCAATGAGCCGTCTTGTGCCCGGAAAAAACCGGAGCATTCAGTCAAAAAAGTCGTCAGCTCAGAAAAAGTCGTCAGCGCTCTTCAAAAGAGCATCCGCTTCCTGTCGTGCCAGCAGATTGCTCAGCGTCCAGCCGGGATAGCGCGGATCAGCATCAAGAACCTCTTTCAGCAACTTGTCATGCAGCTCGCGGTCAAAAATCCCTCTGGCATAGTTTTTGGCATACAACACTTTCGCCATGAGATTATGCCCATCCGACAGCGATATCGCTTTTTCGAAATGCACCTTTCCGACCTCCGGACGCCCCCCCAGAGCAGGAGGCAGGACGGTCGCCAGACCGCCAAGATACAGATGGGCTGCACCACTCTGATAGCCCTCATCAAGTGCTACCACCCGCTGCATCAAAGCCTCGATACGGGGCATGTCGGCCACCGCATTCCAGTCTTCACTGTGCGCCTGCACCCACCCCGCCCATACCGAACCGGCAGTATAAAGCAGCGCAACATCATCGTGCTGCAGAGCCTCCAGCCGGGCCTTTACATCGTCCACTGACAGTTTGCGTACATCGCACAGCGCTTTCTGACGGAGGCAAAGTGCATCAACTGCATAATTGAGCGCCTTGTCCGTCAGTGCCGCCGCGCGCACCGGGTCTTTTACAAACGCCCCGGCATAGGCACTGTTCAGGCTGGCTGCCGCCTGACGGAAGGCCGCACTTTCAGGATCCTGACGCACCAGCGCATCAAGCAATAAAAGATAGGAAGCCGACCCCGCCTCCACAACCACCGGATCGTCATTATCCAGCATGGCCGAGGTCAGATTGGTCGCAAAGCGGTTCCCTGCCTTCTCAACCATCCCGCTGCACCCTGCCAGAAAGAGCATGACAAGCAGCGTAAAAAAAGCTCTGGATCGACCTGAAACCGGGGCATGGCGCATGATGGCAGGGCACATTAAGGAATATTGGCGCTTCTTATAACAACCCCGG
>JBASJP010000372.1:0-23699 GCA_049655345.1 Moraxellaceae bacterium | reverse complement strand
CAGGTGAGCATGCTGATTTTTTCGCCGCGGGCTTTCATGTCGCGCAGGGTGGCAAGGCTGACGGGCTTCATGGGAACTCCTGGGCCATGGGCGGGAGGGGGAATAGTCAGGGGCGAATCAGTTGTCGTCAATCACTGATGAAATGCTTGTGGCAATCCGCTGCAGGCCGATGCTGTCATGTGCAACTGGAAGATCGGTGAGACGGGTGCCATCCGGCAGGGTCAGTTCCGGGTTGATATCGAGCAGGGGAATGACAACGAAGTTGCGGTTTTTCAGTTCGATATGCGGCACGTTCAGTGATGATGTCCGGATTTCGTCGTTTGCGTACAGCAGCAGGTCAAGATCCAGCGTGCGAGCGCCCCAGCGAACCTCGCGGGTGCGGCCGTGAAGGTTCTCGATGGCCTGCAAGGCGGCGAGCAGGGCGTGGGCGGTCATGCCGGTCTCGATCCGGGCGACGGCATTGACGTAGTCGGGCTGGCCGGCCGGACCGACCGGGGCGCTGCGATAAAAATGTGAAAGTCCGGTGAGCTGCGAGTCAGGCAGCTGTCGGAGTGCCTGAATCGCAGCACCCAGGGTGCGAACAGGGTCACCAAGGTTGGCACCCAGGCCGATATGGGCGGTAAACATCATGCCGGGTGCTTATTCCGTGCCGGCCGGCTTGCGTTTGCGCGGGCCACGCTTGCGCGGCTTGCGGCTGGCGACGGTCTTGCCGCCGCTTTCCAGAGCGCGCAGCAACTCAGCCTGCAGGCCGGGGTCGGCATCCTGGTAGCGCGTCCACCATGCACCCCAGTCGCCGGTGTCTTCGCCGGCTTTCTCGCGCAGGACCAGGAAATCATAGGCGGCGCGAAAGCGTTGTTGCACGCGCAGTGCTTCTACCTGGCGCGGTCGCGGATTTTCCAGGCGCGGCTGCATTTCCCATATTTCACGCAGGGCCTGTGCCGTGAAGCGGGTAATCGCCGTGCGCTCGGTCTGGCGGCTGATGGCGCGCTGGCCGGCCTGTTGCAGGGCGGGCATGGGCGGTACACCGTCGTCCAGCAGTTCGGCATAATGTGCCTGAACGCGTCCCCAGAGCAGTGCGGCATAGAAAAACGCCGGGTTGACGCTCTTGTCTTCGCGGATGCGCTGGTCGGTGCTTTCGGCGGTCAGTGTCAGCAGGCGTTCGTATTCGGCGCTGGGGCCTGCTTGCGGAAACAGATGGCGGAACAGGTCGTATTCGTTCAGCAGGGCCAGTACGCGCACGGCATGGCCGGAGGCCAGCAGCTTCTGGGCCTCATCAAACAGGCGGTGGCTGGAGATGTCGTCGAGCAGGTCACCAAGGCGGCGTAACGGCTCGGCAGTGGCTGGCTCGATACTGAATTCGAGTTTGGCTGCAAAACGGATGGCGCGCAGCATGCGCACCGGGTCTTCGCGGTAGCGGGTTTCCGGGTCGCCAATCAGGCGCAGCTGCCGTTTTTCCAGATCCTTGCGACCACCGGCAAAGTCCCACAGGCTGAAGTCGGCAATGTTGTAGTAAAGGGCGTTGACGGTGAAGTCGCGGCGCTCGGCATCCTCTTCGATATTGCCCCAGACATTGTCGCGCAGGATCATGCCTTCATCGGAGGTGCGGCCGTGGAGCTCGCCTTCGGACTGGCTGTGGTGGGCGCGAAAGGTGGCAACTTCGATGATTTCGCGTCCGAAGCGGACGTGGGCAAGGCGGAAACGTCGCCCGATGATCTGGCACTGTCCGCCAAAGACCTGCTTGACCTGCTCGGGTGTGGCGTCGGTGGCGACGTCAAAGTCCTTGGGGTGCAGATCCAGCAGCAAATCGCGTACGCCACCGCCAACAAGGAATGCCTGATAGCCGTGATCATGCAGGCGATACAGTGTCTTTACGGCGGCAGAGCTGATGTCCTTGCGCGAGATGGGGTGCTGGTCGCGCGGGGTGATGGCCAGCTTGAGGACGGGGCGGCGATTGCCGGGGCGGCCACGCAGGCGGTCGATCAGGGTCTTGATCATGGATGAGCAGTTGTCTGGGCGGCTGTGTAGCCAGGAAGCCACCGATGATAGCAATACATGGCGTCCGGAAGAACACACGCTGTCGTGTCGTTTGGATAATGGGATGGTGGGGCTGGAACAGAAGTGCGGGAGGGGTTACCTCCCGCATGCGCTGAACTGTTTTTTATGCTTTTCTGGAGTGTTGCAGTTTTTCTTGTTGCTGCGGCCATTTTTATTGTTTTTGGCCATCCGGCATATTTTTCTTGTTACGTATTCTTCTTGTTGTATGGCCGGTAACGGTCATTTTTTACCCGGAGGTAAGGTCAGCTATGGAGCCTCCCGTCCATAGCTGAACCTACCCACCCGCCTTTTTCTTCTTGTTATTGTTGTTTCTATTTCTTCTTGTTGTGGTGCGGCGGGCACCGGTTGCGCCTTGTTTTTATTATGTGCGCACAAGAGATATAGCAGGTACCGTGCCAACTTTTTTGTGTTTTAATAAATTCAATAAAATCAATTATTTGTAATTTTTATCGAGGATAAGCGGTTTTTCATGACGACAAGCGGTAACGTTTTTCCGGGTAGTGCTGTAACGGCTCTGTGTAGTCGAGTAACACGGTGTCAGTTTTTGTGACGGACTGGCACGGGGTTACTCTGCCTCGCCCTCAATTTCCGGGTTTGAGTCAGTTTCGCCAGGAATCTTCCGGCGCGGGATGCCCAGCCGCTGCCGCCGCTCCCAGAGGGACTTCCGGCTGATTCCCAGCTTCTGGGCCAGCTCGGTTTCGGACATGTGGTCCTGATGCTCCAGCACAAAGTGCTGGAAGTAGTCCTCCAGCGAGAGGCCTGCGGCCGGTTCATTGGCTGACGGGGCGGGGCCGCTGGTGCGGTTGGGGGTGGGTTCCCGCTTGATGATGTCGATGGCCAGGTGCTCCGGATGGATCTCGCTGGACTCACAGAGGATGGCGGCGCGTTCGATGGCGTTTTCCAGTTCGCGGACATTGCCCGGCCAGGGGTAGTGGCGTATGGCATCACGGGTTTCTTCGCTGAAGTGCAGCGGGCCGACGCCGAGGCGCTGACAGGTGCGCACCAGCAGTTTGTCTGCCAGTTCGAGCACGTCATCGCCACGCTCGCGCAGCGGCGGCAGCAACAGCTCCACCACGTTCAGGCGGTAATACAGATCCTCACGGAAGAGGCCTTCGCCAGCGAGTTTTTTCAGGTCGCGATGGGTGGCGGCCACCAGCCGTACATCCACGCGCCGCGATTGTGTGGCGCCGATGCGGCGGACTTCCTTTTCCTGCAGCAGGCGCAACAGACGCGCCTGGGCCTCAAGCGGCAGTTCGCCGATTTCGTCCAGGAACAGGGTGCCGCCGTCTGCCGCTTCCACCAGGCCCTTGCGCTGTGCCTGGGCGCCGGTGAAGGAGCCTTTCTCATGGCCGAACAGTTCGGATTCAATCAGGGTTTCCGGGATGGCAGCACAGTTCACCGAGATCATGGCGCCATTGGCACGGGGGCTCTGGTCATGCAGTGCCCGGGCCACCAGTTCCTTGCCGGTACCTGACTCGCCACGGATCAGCACGGTGGTGGTCAGTGGCGCAACCTTGCGGATGCGGGTGAAGACGTCCTGCATGGCCTGGCAGGAGCCGATCATGCCGGTGGTGGGGTAGGTCTTGGCGACCTGCTGCTTCAGGGCTTCATTCTGTGCGACCAGCGATTTTTCGCGCAGGATGCGCTCGATGGTAAGCAGCATTTCATCATGGTCAAACGGCTTGGAGATGTAGTCCACGGCGCCCTGTTTCATGGCTTCGACCGCGGCTTTCATGCTGCCAAAGCTGGTCATGATGAGCACGGGGGTTGGCTTGGCCTTGTCGATCAGTGTGGTACCGGGTTCGCCGGGCAGGCGTACGTCGGTGATGATCAGGTCGAACTCGTCCAGGCTGTAGCGTTCACTGGCATCAGCGACCGAGCCGGCCTCGCTGATCGTGTAGTTGTGCCGCTCCAGCAGGCGCTTGAGGCTGGAACGGATCAGTGCCTCGTCTTCGACAATCAGGATGTGGCTCATGGGTTACCTCTGGATGCGTCGCTGTCTTCCTGCCATGCCGGCAGGGTGATCTGCACGATGACGCCGTTGCCCTGGTCGTAATCGGCCTTGTCTATCAACTGGATGCGACCTTCATGTTCTTCAATGATGCCGTGCACGAGTGCCAGGCCCAGTCCGGTGCCCTTGCCGGTGTCCTTGGTGGTGACGAAGGGTTCGAACAGGGCGTTGCGGATTTCGCCATGGGGCAGGCCGGTCCCGAAGTCTTCGACCTCGAAGCGGACATTGGGGCCGTGTGTGCTGGCTCTGGCAATGATGGCGCCGCCACGTGTGCTGGCATCGCGGGCATTGCCGAGCAGGTTGATGAACACCTGGATCAGCCGCTGGGTATCGCCCCGCACCATGACCCCGGGGCGGCACTCGTTGCGGAAGTCGTAGTCCTTGCCTTCGGGGCTCAGCTGCAGGAGCTGGATGGCTTCGCTGACGGCGGAGTAGATATCGACGGGTTCGCGCACCGGATTCAGGGTCTCGGCGCGGGCAAAGCCGACCAGCGACTGCACGATGCGGGAAATACGCTGGGTCTGCTCAAGGATCAGCTGGCTGGCATGGCGCGCCTCGGGGTCGTCTGTTTCTGCCCTGAGGTTTTGTGCCAGGCAGGCGATGCCGGTAACCGGGTTGCCAATTTCATGGGCGACCCCGGCAGACAGTCGTCCGATCGAGGCCAGGCGCTCGTTGTGCGAGAGACGGACTTCAAGGCGGTGCAGTTCGGAAATGTCCTCGACCACGATTACCTGGGAGTCGGGGTGGCCAAAGCTGTCGCCGTCCTCGATCACGGCGCGGTTCAGGCTGACCCAGTGGGTCTCGCCCTGGGCAATCACCGGCTTGCGGTAGACCTGTGCGCTGGGGCCGTTGAGGAACTCCATGAACAGCTCGCACCAGGGCGAGGGCAGGCTGCTGAGACGGGAGCCGATGACCTGCTCATCGCTGATGCTGGTCAGTTCCATCATGGCATTGTTCCAGGACAGGATCTCCAGATCCTTGCCCAGTGAGCAAACACCGATCGGCAGGTCGAACAGGGTTTGCCGGTGAAAACGCCGCAGGGAGTCGAGCTCTGCGGCCAGACCGGAGAGGCGGTCACGGTAATCCTCGAGGCGCGATTCGATGTAGTGGATGTCTTCGGCGCTGCCGCCCTGTTCCGTGCGGACCTTGTAGGGCAGGTGCTGATCCAGGATGTCCTGGGCCACCGATGGACCGAGCAGGCCGGACAGGTTGGACTCGATCTGGTCGCGCAGGCGCCGCAAGGCATAGGGGCGGGTTTCGGCGGGGTCCATGCCAAGGTCTGCCAGTGCCATCTGCACCTCGCGCTCGGCGGTGAGCCGTCCAAGTGGTTCTGACAGGCCGCGGACAAACTCGCTGGTATTGGTGGCGGTCAGTTCCCAGCGGTAGGGACGCCGCAGGTTGTCAACCGAGCAGGTATTGGCGGCAATCTGCTCCGACGCGCTTTGTGTGCCCAGCAGCGAAACGGATACGCCGACCAGAGCATTGACCAGCGTGGCGCCGAGCCCCATGGACTGCCAGTAAACCGTGTTGCCGGCAAACGAGACATCCAGCCAGGACAGCTCGGGCAGTGCCTGCATTTCAATCAGGTAGGGAACAACAAGGGTGCCAAACCAGAGCAGCATGCCAATGACCAGACCGGAAATGAAGCCGGCCTGGTTGGCTCGTGGCCAGAACAGTACGCCGATCAGTCCGGGGGCAAACTGCAGGGTGGCGACAAAGGTCAGCATGGCCATTTCGGTCATGCTGCGGCGCTCATCCAGCAGCACGTAAAAACCGAATGCCATGGCGATCAGGGCGCTGATCAGCAGACGCCGAATCCACAGCAGCCAGTGATAGATGTTCTGGTCGGGACGCGGCTGATAGACCGGCAGCACCAGATGGTTGAGGATCATCGAGGCCAGCGACAGGGTACTGACAATGATGATGCCGGAGGCGGCGGCAAGGCCGCCCACAAATACCAGCAGGGGCAGCCAGCGCGACTCGGAGGCGAGCGCCACCCCCATGGTGAAGTATTCGGGGGTCAGGCCGACATTCAGCCGCAGTGCGGCCCAGAGAATGATGGGTACGGCCAGCGCCATGCCGAACAGGTAAAGCGGCAGCCCCCAGCTGGCAGTCACCAGCGCGCGCGGATTGACGTTTTCGGTGAATGCCATCTGGTACATGTAGGGCATGACCACGGCAGAGAACAGGAACGCCAGGATCAGGCTGTGCCAGAAGCCCCCTTTGAGCAGGGGCTCATACAGCATGGTGAGGGCCTGGGGATTGGCGTTGAGCCATGTTTTCAGGCCCTGCCGTCCCTCCAGCACCCCGTCCCAGGCAAACCAGGCGACGGCAGCCAGCGCCACAAACTTGATGACGGACTCAAGGGCAATGGCCACCACGAGGCCTTCGTGTTTTTCGCGGGGGGACAGGTGCCGGGCGCCGAACAGGACGGTGAAGGCAGTGATCACCACGCAGAATACGAGTGCCAGCCACTCATGCTGCAGGCCGGGAATAAGGATGTCGGCAGACTCGGCGACCGCGCGGATCTGCAGTGCCAGCAGCGGCATCATGCCGCCGACCATGGCCAGTGTGGTCAGCGAGCCGGCCAGCTGGCTGCGGTAGCGGTAGGCAAACAGGTCGGCCAGCGAACCCAGCTGATGGCTTTTGGCCAGCCGGAGAATGGGCGCCAGCAGTACAGGCGCCAGCAGAAAAGCGCCGGACACGCCGAGGTAGAAGGCAAGGAAGTTGTAGCCGCTCTGGTGGGCAAAGCCGACGACGGCATAGATGCCCCAGGCACTGACGTAGACGCCCAGTGACAGGACATAGACCAGCGGGTGACGAATCCAGCGCACGGGTACCAGGCCGGATTCACTGAGGTAGGCGACCAGGAACAGGATAGAAAGATAGCCGACGCCCAGCGCCAGCAGTTCACCAGGGCTGAAAATCATGACGGATGCGCGTTCGGGCTAGAGGTCTTTGAGGTCACGGCTTTTGCCAATCCAGTAGCTGAGGCCGATCAGTGCCAGCCAGATAAGGTAAGGCCGGTACCATGTAGTGCCGCCGTCACTCCACCACTCGATAATGGCGGGCGAGAGCAGATAGGCGCCGGCAATGAAGAGCAGGACAAGGCGGTCAATATACATGGCATTGCGGCTGGTTTATGGCGTTACTCAAGGTAACAGCTTGTGCAGAAGGGGGGAAGGCCGTGCTGGCTCAGGCGGGTAACTGCGTGATGGGCCCGGGGGCTATCCGTTCCGGCCGCCAGTGCTCAATAGCCCACGCCAGAACGGCGGCCGGCGGCTCGCCAGCCAGATCGGATGGAGGCTCCTGGTTAAGCTGGAGCAGGGCCCTGAGCAGCAGTGGCACGGTGTCTTCAAGTGGCAATGCCGGTGCAAAAGTCTGCTTGGACAACTTGCTGCCATCGGCGTGGACAATGAGCGGCAGGTGCGTGTAGGCGGGGGTTGCCAGTCCCAGGCGCTGTTGCAGCACTATCTGTCGTGCCGTGTTGTCCAGCAGGTCGGCTCCCCGGACAACCTCGGTTATGCCCTGGTCGGCGTCATCCACGACGACGGCCAGCTGATAGGCGTAGGGGCCGTCCCGTCGCTTCAGGATGAAGTCACCAACGCTCTGGCTGACATCATCGTGCTGCACGCCAAAAACGGTGTCCCTGAACTGGATGACTCCCTGCGGGACACGCAAGCGGACGGCGGCATCAGCACGGTACGCGGTGAAGCGCCGGCACGTGCCGGGATAGGCCGGGGACGGGAGCCGTGCAAGATCGGTGCGCGAGCAGCGGCACCAGAAGATGTCACCCTGATCATGCAACTGCGCCAGTGCAGCTTCGTAGGCATCCTGCCGCCGGCTCTGGTAGCGGATATCGCCATCCCACTCGAATCCGCAGGCCTCCAGTTGATGCAGGATCAGGCTGGCGGCGCCCGGCATTTCCCGGGGAGGGTCCAGGTCCTCCATGCGGACCAGCCAGCGGCCGCCGGCGGCACGTGCCGAGCAATAGCTGGCTATTGCGGCGAGCAATGAGCCGGCATGCAGCGGGCCGGTCGGGGAGGGGGCAAAGCGGCCGACAGTTTCAGTCATGGGACTTGCGTTTCGTGGTTGCCGCAATGAAAAACGCGCCTGAAAGCGGCGCGTTTTTCTGCGTGGCAGGGCGGGCCATCAGCCCACGATCTGCTTTTCCTTGATTTCCGCCAGGCTCTTGCAATCAATGCACAGTGTGGCGGTCGGGCGAGCTTCGAGGCGGCGAATGCCGATCTCTACGCCACAGTCATCGCAAAAACCGTAGTCATCCTTTTCGATGCGATCAATGGTCTGGTCGATCTTCTTGATCAGCTTGCGCTCGCGATCACGCGTACGCAGCTCCAGGGAGAATTCCTCTTCCTGGGTGGCACGGTCATTCGGGTCGGGCAGGTTGGCGGATTCGTCCTGCATGTGATGCACGGTGCGATCCACTTCCTGCATGAGTTCACGCTTCCATGCCTGCAGTATCAGCTTGAAATGGCCAAGCTGGCTGGCGTTCATGTACTCCTCGTCCTTGCCCTCCTGATAGGGCGCCTGACCATGAATCGGTGCAGTGGACGCGGGCAGCGGTTTGGGTTTGCTCACGGAAGCTTTCGGAGCGGCCTTGGGTGTTGCAGGTTTTACGGTTTCGGTTTTCACAGGCGCGGGTTTACTGACTGAAGGGGTGGAAGGGGCAGGAGTGTCCTTGGCCTTGACTGCGGCGGGACGGGTCTCGGGTTTGGCCGGTGCCTTGGCGGCCGTGGTCTTTGCTGCAACAGCCTTGGCAGGGGCTGTCTTTGCGGATGCTGGTGCCGGGCTCGCTGCCGGTTTGGCTGCAGGCTTGACGGCGGTCGCTGGCTTGGTCGGCTTAACAGGTGTCATGGCGACCGGTTTGGCTGGCGCTTTTTCGGGCTTTGCAGGTGCTTTTACCGGCGCCTTGGCGGGCGATTTTGCCGGTGCCTTGGCTGGAGCAGGTTTTTTGGCGGCTGGCTTGGCCGGGGTTGCCGCAGGCTTGCCTGCCGGTTTGGCCGGTGCCTTTGCGGGTGTTTTTGCCGGAGGCTTCGCAGGTGCTTTGGCCGGTGATTTTGCCGGCGCCTTGGCAGGGGCAGGTTTCTTGGCGGCCGGTTTGGCTGGCGTTTTCGCAGCAGGGGGCTTGGCCGGACTCTTTGCAGGCGTCTTCGCGGGCTTTTCAGATTTTCCGGTGGCGGTCGCTGGCGTTTTTTTCTTGGTTTGTGTGCGGTCAGCGGAAGTGGCCATTGTGCTGTTCCCTTGCTGTAAAAATCGTCTGTATGTGAATGAAGCCCAGAACGCCATCTATATCAAGAACGCATCGCCCGGACAACCGCGCCATGGTGTACCGGTGCATCATTGGCTATCAGTGGTGGTCCCGGCAGGCCGCATCCAGACGGTCGAGCCGATCACCTCGATAGCAACAGCCTGCAGTGACTGCCCCTGACAGGGGCCATGCACACACAGGCCGTCCTCTACCTGAAAAAGTGCCCCGTGATTCGCGCACTGGATGTAGTGGCCATCCAGATCCATGAATACATCCGGCTGAAAGTTCAGGTCTATGCCCAGATGCGGACACTGGTTGCGGTAGGCACGGACTGCGCCATCCCGCGACAGCACAACAATCTCGCCATGTTCGGTATTGATGCCGATGGCGTCATTGTCGGGAATGTCACCCAGCTCACAGAGGCGAATCATCGGATGAATCCTGCAAAAGGCGACGCATTATAGGGGCGCGTCGCCAGGTTGCCAGTCCCCAACTGCTAGCCGGCGTTGAATTCGCGTAACAGAGCGGCATGCGTCTCCAGTGGCAGCCGCGGGCCAAACTGGCCGACTACGGCGGCTGCAGCCTTGCTGGCGAGTGCGCCGGCGCGTTCCGGGGTCCAGCCGCGCGACAGGCCAAAGAGGTATGCACCGGCAAACATGTCGCCTGCGCCGTTGGAGTCAAGCGGAGTGACCGGCGTGGGGGCGATGCTGATTTCACGCGCGCCGTCCCAGAACAGGGCGCCATCCTTGCCACGGGTGATCACGAACTGGCGCGCAATCTTTTTCAGGCCGTCAATCGCGTGCTCCACGGTCAGGGCATCAGACCACAGGCAGGCTTCTTCCTCATTACAGAACAGCAGGTCGACACCGTCATCCAGCATCTCGGCCAGGCCCGGCTTGAAGAAGCGCACCATGGCGGGGTCGGAGAAGGTCATTGCAATGGGGACGCCGGCGGCACGGGCAACACGGCGGGCTTCCTTCACGGCCGCGCGGGCGGAGTCCGAGCTGACCAGATAGCCCTCAATGTAGAGCCAGCGTGAGGCCGTCAGCGCGTCCGGGATCAGTTCATTGACTGATACGTCTGCGGTGATGCCGAGGAAGGTATGCATGGTGCGCTCGGCATCCGGGGTCACCATGACGACACAGGTGCCGGTGGTGCCACTGTCGCGCTCGGGCTTCAGGTTGCTGGAAACGCCTGCGGCATGCAGGTCATGCACATAAAAGTCGCCGGTGCCGTCATTGGCGACCTTGCAGGAATAGAAGCTTTTGCCACCGAAGGCTGCGACTGCAATGATGCTGTTGGCGGCCGAACCACCGCTGGCACGCTTTTCCAGTCCGAACTCGCTGTCCAGCGAGGTCACCAGTTGTTGCTGCTGAGCCTCGTCAATCAGTGTCATCATGCCCTTGGCAATGCCGTGCCGGCTGAGGAATTCGTCGGTGACGCGGTATTCAGTGTCCACCAGCGCATTGCCGATGGCGTAGACATCAAAGTGGGTCATGACGGACTCCGTTACGAAATTGTCGCGATTATAGGGGCAGCGAGCCCGGTAGCCAGCAGGTAGAATGTCGGCTTTCCGGTCCTGCATAAAATTCCCATGCCGTTATCCCGAGTGCGATCCCGCGGTTTCATCCTGACGGCCATCCTGGTTCTGCTGGTGCTGTTTCTGGCCGGCTGCATTGCGCTGGGGCTCTGGCTGGTGAGTCTGGATACGGTGGTGCGCGAGAAGTTTGAAGGCAAGCGGTGGGCGATTCCGGCCCGGGTATACGCACGTCCGCTGGAGCTTTATGGCGGAGCGCCACTGGCACTGTCGGATGTGCGGGAAGAGCTGGCCATCCTGAACTACCGGCAGCAGGGTACCAGTACCCCGGGCACCTGGCAGCAAAAGGGCCAGGAACTTTATGTCCATACCCGGGGCTTCCAGTTCAGTGATGGTACCGAGAAAGCCCAGGTTCTTCGCCTGCGCTTCAGCGGCAATGCGCTGGCTGATGTGGCCAGCACCATTCCCAACGAGCGTGGTGTGGTCCGGCTGGAGCCACTGGCAATCGGCGGTATTTATCCCAAGCACAAGGAAGACCGCGTCCTGATGCAGTTGAAGGAGGCGCCAGCCTTGCTGGTGCCGGCACTGCTCGCCACCGAGGATCGCTCTTTTTACCGGCATCATGGCATTTCAATTCGCGGCATTTTGCGTGCGGTCTGGGTGAACCTCACCGCCGGTGGCTGGCGCCAGGGTGGCAGTACGCTGACGCAGCAGCTCATCAAGAATTTTTATCTGACCGACGAGCGCACGCTGTCACGCAAGCTCAACGAGGCCGCGATGGCGGTCTTGCTGGAGGTGCATTATGAAAAGAATGAAATTCTCGAGACCTATCTCAATGAAGTGAATCTGGGGCAAAGCGGACAGCACTCGGTCAACGGATTCGGTCTTGCTTCCCAGTTTTACTTTGGTCAGCCCATTTCCGAATTGCAGTTGCATCAGGTGGCGTTGCTGGTCGGCATGGTGCAGGGGCCATCATTCTACAATCCGCGACGCAATCCGCAGCGGGCAAAAGGTCGACGCAATATTGTGATCGACAACCTGTTCGCCGAAGGAAAAATTTCTGCGGCACAGCGTGATGCTGCCAAGGCAAAGCCACTGGGTGTCATCGCTCGTCCCACTGCAGCCAGCATGGTGTATCCCGCGTTTCTTGATCTGGTCAAACGCCAGCTGAAAACCGAATACAAGGAAGAGGATCTCGCATCAGAGGGGCTGCGTGTTTTCACGACACTCGATCCGCGCGTGCAGAATGCGGCGGATGCAGCGTTTGATGCATCCCTTGCCCGGTTGCACAAGACCTATGGCAAGCGCATGGATGGTTTGCAGGGCGCAGTGCTGGTGTCCAATCCGGAGAACGGCGAGCTGCTGGCGATTGTTGGCGGGCGCGGCACGTTTACGGGTTACAACCGTGCGCTTGATGCGGACCGGCAGATTGGCTCGCTGATCAAGCCGGCGGCATATCTCACTGCGCTCGAGTCAGGCATGTATACCCTGGTGACACCGCTGGATGACGGCCCCGTGCAGCTGCTCAGCCAGAGCGGCAAGATATGGGAGCCAAAAAACTATGACCAGCAGGATCATGGCGTCGTGCCACTCTATTCGGCACTGGCGCACTCCTATAACCAGGCCACCATCCGTCTTGGCATGACGGTTGGTGTGCCGGCGGTGATCAATACCCTGAAGCGACTTGGCGTAAAGCAGAAGCTGGCCAACTATCCTTCGCTTCTGCTGGGCGCAGTGAACATGCGACCGATTGAAGTGCTAACGCTGTACCAGACGCTGGCCGCAGGTGGTTTCCGTACGCCGCCCCGCAGTATCCGCGAGGTCATGGACAGTCAGGGCAAACCACTGAAGCGTTATGGTCTGGATGTGCAGCAGGTGTTTGATCCCACGCCGCTGTACCTCCTGAATCATGCCCTGCAGGCGACCATGCGGGAGGGAACGGGCGCCAGTGCCTACAAGACACTGCCTGCCGATCTGGTCATGGCCGGAAAAACCGGCACCACCAACGATTTACGTGATGCCTGGTTTGCCGGGTACACCGGAAATTATCTGGCAGTGGTCTGGCTGGGTCATGATGACAATCGTTCGACCGGGCTGTCTGGCGGTAGTGGCGCTCTGCCGGTGTGGACCGATCTCATGGCCCGGTTGCATCCGGTGTCACTGGCACCGGTACAGCCAGATAACGTGCAGTGGCAGTGGGCAGATCGCATGACGGGTAATCTGTCGGCGGAGCAGTGCCCGGATGCGGTTTATGTCCCGTTCCGCACGGACACGGTTCCGCAAGAAGTGGTTCCGTGTGCTCAGGGTGGTGTTCCGGCTGTACTGGATCGTGTTATTGATCGCGTGAAGAGCTGGTTCTGACCGGCAGCCGGGTGACAGGAAGGTGTATGCGTCATAACAGTCTGGTTTTGTTGATTGCCGCCCTGACGATGGCGGCCTGCTCGACGCAGGTGCCTGCACCAGTGGTTGTGCAGGCGGCGCCGTCGCCAACCCAGCCACCTCTTGCTGCCCGGATCGGGGATGAGGTGCCCGTTGTGACAGAGCAGGTGGCTCCGCCTGCCGTTACCCGGCCGGTTCCGGCACAGCCACCCCGGCAACTGGCGGATGGCAGTCGTGTCCCTGCAGTACAGGGTTTGCTTGCAACCGCCGAGCGAGAAAGGCGAGCAGGCAGGCTGGATGCCGCATCTGCTGCACTGGAGCGGGCACAGCGTCTTGCGCCGCAATCAGCATTGATCTACCAGCGCCTGGCAGAGGTGCGGTTGCAACAGAAACGATGGCCGGAGGCAGAGCAGTTTGCCCGCAAGGGTCTCGGGTTTGCGTCCGGGGCAGCGGCGCAGTCAGCTTGCTGGCGCCTGATTGCCGAAGCGCGGCGTCAGCAGGGGCACCATGATGCGGCGCAGGCGGCGGACAGTCGGGCGGCAGAGCTGGAGGCAGCGGCAACAGAGCCGCTCTGAGGCCAGGTCAGGGCGTTGTCAGCGCTGGTGCGTCATCGGCGTTTTCGTCGACGCGGTTTTTCAGCCATGCAGGAATGTCATCACCCTCCGGGGTAATGACATGATCGGTAGGGTCCCCGAGTACGCTTTTGCCTTCAATCTCCAGTTGGGTCACCCGATACTCAACGACATCCCCGTTGCCTGTGCGGCCAACAAACTTCACCGGATAATTCAGGTAGTCAGGCGCAAGCCATACTTCATAGCCAGTGAGCAGTGTGCCATCTGACGGGTTGAAGCGCTCGCCGCGCAGATGAAGGGTTCGCAGTGTTCCGACTGGCAGCTTCAGTGTTTCCTCCGCATCCAGCACCAGACGGATTTCGTACAGGTTCTTGCCACTGCCGACCATGATTGTTTGTGGTGAGCCATTGAAGGTCACGGCAACATGAAACGGCAGACTGACCATGTCTTGTGGTGCTGCAGGTAAAGAGGCACTTTTGATGCCGGACGGTTTGCCATAACGCAGGGTGCCATTACGAAACTCTGAAAAAGTCCGTATGCGGTCATTGATTTTCATGCGGTAGTCGCGGGGCAGCAGTCCGCCGTCAGGACCAATTTCACCTTCACTTTCAAGCTGGGCCTTGAAGCCGAACTTCTTGGCATTCATGGTGATCGAGTAATTAAGCCCCTCCATTACCCAGCGCTGTTCGGCAGTGGCAGTAAGGCTGTTGACGCGAAGTTCCAGAGTGGCGCGAATCTGGACCGGAAACGCCGGGGCGGGCTCTGCAGGCGCGGGTATGGGGGCTGCATCCTCTGATGGTTTTGCCACGGCATCATCAGCCTGCGTGCCGGTTTCTTCCGTTATGTCAGCAGCGGGTTCTTGAGGCACGGGCGGCAGTGGTTCCGCTTTTTTGTCAGGCACGGGCGCTAACGGTTTTTTTTCAGATGCAGTGAGTGATGAGATGAAACGCGGCCCTGGTGGCGGTGCTGGCGGTTTCGGGGCGGCGGTAATCCGCACGCGTTGCACGACAGTAGGCTTTTTGCTGTCCAGAATTTCATCCGGTGGCGTATAAAAGTCCGGCAGCGAAAGCTCGCTGCCAATCACAAAAACCAGATGCAGGAAAAGCGACAGGATAACGGCATTGCCCAGCGTCAGCCGGCCTCGGAAAAATCCTTTTTTATCCGTCCTGTCGCGCATGGGTATCAGCGTCTCTTGAGTGCTTTTGTTGCCGCTGCGCGGGTGGCGGCAATATCGTCGGCGGTATGGGCGGCAGATACAAAACCAGCCTCGAATGCAGAGGGGGCAAGGTAAACTGCCTCATCAAGCATCGCATGGAAAAAGTGTTTGAAGGCATCGGTGTCGCAGGCCATGGCATCGGCATAACTGCCCACTTTCTTGTCCGTAAAGAACAGTCCGAACATGCCGCCGACCTGATTGGTGGTGAGTGCGACACCGTTTTCCTGCGCGGCGTGTTCGATGGCCTGGCACAAGGAGGCTGTTTTTTCGGTCAGGCGCTCAAAAAATCCGGGAGCAGAAATAAGCTCCAGCGTCTTTAGTCCTGCACGCATGGCGATCGGATTGCCCGAGAGTGTTCCGGCCTGGTACACCGGGCCCAGTGGTGCAATTTTTTCCATGATGGCGCGCTTTCCACCAAATGCACCAACCGGCATGCCACCGCCAATCACCTTGCCCAGAGTGGTCAGGTCAGGTGTTACGCCGTAGTGCGCCTGCGCCCCGCCGAGGGCAACACGAAAGCCCGTCATTACTTCATCAAAAATCAGCACGGCCCCATACTGGTCGCACAGCACCCGGAGACCTTCAAGAAAGCCCGGGGCAGGCGGAATGCAGTTCATGTTGCCGGCGACGGGCTCGACAATAATGCAGGCCACTTTCTCGCCATTCTGGCGGAAATATTCCTCGGTCTGGGCGAGGTTGTTGAACTCCAGCGTGACCGTGTGTTGCGCCAGACTGGCGGGTACGCCCGCCGAGCTTGGCACCCCCAGTGTGAGGGCGCCGGATCCGGCCTTGACCAGCAGAGAATCTGCATGGCCGTGATAGCAGCCTTCAAACTTCACCAGCACATCACGGTTGGTATACCCACGGGCCAGCCGGATGGCACTCATGGTCGCTTCTGTTCCGGAGCTCACCATGCGCACCATGTCCATGGACGGAAGCAGCTCGCACACCTTGTCCGCCATCCGTACTTCCAGCTCGGTGGGTGCGCCAAAGGTCAGGCCGTTGACGGCCGCTTCCTGAACTTCGCGGATCACGTCAGGGTGGGCATGCCCCAGGATCGCCGGGCCCCATGAACCAACATAGTCAATGTACTGGCGGCCATCGGCATCAAACAGATAGGCGCCATTGGCCCGCGCAAAAAATACCGGTGTGCCGCCCACGCCGCGAAAAGCGCGCACAGGAGAGTTCACGCCACCAGGAATGTGACGGCAGGCGGCGGAAAATAGTTCGTCAGATCGGCTCATGGCGGGCTCGGCAAAAGTGCATGTCAGAATAGATGGGTAAAGTCGCGGGCACGGGCGGTAATATCAGCCGCGGACCAAAGGTCACTGATGACGGCCACGCAGTCGGCGCCGGCGGCAATCACAGGCGCGGCATTATCAATGCTAAGCCCGCCAATCGCCACTACGGGAAGACCAAACCTGCGGGCGTCGGTCAGTGTATGCAGAGAGGCGGGAGAGGCGCCCGGTTTGGTTTCCGAGGAATACATGGCGCCAAAGGCCAGGTAGCTGGCGCCATTGGACGCCGCCTCGGAGGCAAACTCCAGCGAGTCATGGCAAGTGGCACCAATGATTGCGTCTTCACCCAGGCGGGCGCGAGCCTGTTGCAGCGAGCCGTCGGTTCTGCCCAGATGAACTCCGTCAGCACCCACAGCCACACACAGCTCAACGTCATCATTGATGAGTAATGGCACATGGTACTGGCGGCACAGCATGCGCAGCGCCATGGCCTCTTCCAGTCGCCGGGCAGTATCAGCGGATTTGTCACGGTACTGCACCAGAACAGCCCCTCCTTTCAGGGCAGCATCGACCGCGTTGGCCAGTCGCCCGGCCAGCAGTGTTGTATCGGTAATGGCGTAGAGCCCGCGCTGCAGATTCATGCCGGTTCGCCTGGTATGCCGGCGGCCGGCTGAGGCAGCACTCTCACGGGCAGAAACTGTCCGCTGTGGCGTGGACGGTCAGCCCGGGCAAGGGCAGCACCAACAAAGCTTTCTGCCTGCGACACTGCGGCCTGCAGCGTGAGTCCGCTCGCCAGCCCTGTGGCCAGCGCCGAGGCCAACGTGCAGCCGGACCCGTGAAATTCCCCGTCCAGACGGGCAACCCGGCTTGATGAGAGCAGCCCCCCCTCACCATGAAGCTCGTTGATTATTTCCGTGCCGGGCTCATGCCCGCCCTTGAGCAGGATGTGTCGTGCCCCGTATGACTGCAGC
Organism: Moraxellaceae bacterium; assembly: GCA_049655345.1. Classification (GTDB taxonomy): domain Bacteria; phylum Pseudomonadota; class Gammaproteobacteria; order Pseudomonadales; family Moraxellaceae; genus UBA2031. Next base: position 6,451 of record JBASJP010000372.1, on the reverse strand, counting down.
TTCAGGATAGCCTGGGGCAGATCACCGGTTTCAGCCAGCCGGCGCGCCTCGACCGAGTTGGGCGTGATCACAGTCGACAGCGGAAACAGCCGCAGCAGCCCCTGGGCCAGATCATCATCCGCCAGGCTTCCGCCCGAGTTGGCGGCCAGCACCGGGTCCAGTACCACGGGAATGTCCGGGTGCGCGGTCAGCAAATCGGCAACAACCGCTGCAATCGCAGCAGAACCCAGCATGCCCAGCTTGATTGCGGCGACAGGCAAATCAGCCAGTACCTTTTCCGACTGCTGCCGGATCAGGCCGGGTGAAACCGCCTCAAAGCCGTAAACCCGCTGCGAATCCTGAATGGTCAGTGCAGTGCATATCACAGCGGCATGCCCGCCCAGTGCGGCAACAGCCTCAATGTCAGCCTGCAGTCCGGCGCCACCCGAGGGGTCAAGCCCCGAAAAACACAACACGACGGGGCGCATCAGAACGGCCTCACGATGACCAGGATGACGATGCCGACCAGTGCCAGTACAGGCAGTTCATTGAATACCCGGAAATACACATGGGATCTGGTGCTGCGGTCATCGCGCAGGGCGCGCAGGTGATGGCCACACAGGAAGTGGTAAATGATCAGCAGCACCGCCAGTGTCAGCTTGGCATGCATCCAGCCCTGCGTCCGGTAAATGTCCCAGTTGCTGATGAGCATCCAGCCACCCAGCACTACCGTAGCCAGCATCGAGGGCCACATGATGCCCCGGTACAGCTTGCGCTCCATGATCTTGAAACGCTCTCGCCCAGCCACGTCCTCGGCCTGGGCGTGATAGACAAACAGTCGTGGCAAATAGAACAGGCCGGCAAACCAGCACACGACAGCGATCAGGTGTAAGGCCTTCAGCCAAAGCAGCGTCATGACAAGATGGCTCCGGGGGATATTTTGCAAGTCTGCCAAATACTTGGGTTACATTGCTACACAACAAGGTGATTTGCCCCATCCGGGGTCATGGCCGATAATCCCGCCCCTAGCCCCCATTAGTGACAAGCAGGTGGACCCGTGATCAAGGCAGGCATCGTTGGCGGTACCGGTTATACAGGTGTAGAGCTTCTGCGTCTGCTGGCGCAGCATCCGGACGTCAAGCTTCAGGCCATTACCTCCCGCTCCGAGGCGGGCATGCCGGTGGCACAGCTGTTCCCCAGCCTTCGCGGCCATGTCGATCTGGCGTTCAGTGAGCCCAGCCTGGAAACACTGGGTGCCTGCGATGTCGTCTTTTTCGCAACACCGCATGGTGTCGCCATGAAGCAGGCGCCCGAGTTACTGGCGCGAGGGGTCAAGATCATTGATCTGGGTGCCGACTTCCGCCTCAAGGACCTTGCCACCTTCGAAAAATGGTATGGCATGCCTCACTCCTGCCCGGACATTCTCGCCGAGTCGGTTTACGGGCTGCCGGAAGTGAATCGCGATGCCATCAGGGCGGCGCGCATTGTCGGCAATCCCGGCTGTTATCCCACTGCAGTGCAGCTCGGTTTCATGCCCCTGCTCAAGGCCGGGCTGATCGACGCATCGCGTCTGGTGGCAGATGCCAAGTCCGGTGTCTCCGGGGCCGGTCGCAAGGCCGAGGTACATGCCCTGTTTGCCGAAGCCGGTGAGTCCTTCAAGGCCTATGGCGTCAATGGACACCGGCATTTGCCGGAAATTTCCCAGGGCCTTGCCGGCATGTCATCAGAGACTGTCGGACTCACGTTCGTCCCGCATTTGCTGCCCATGATCCGTGGCATCCACGCCACCCTCTACGGCACGCTGGTAAAGGATGCCGGTGATTTGCAGGCGCTGTTCGAGAGTGCCTATGCCAACGAACCGTTTGTTGACGTCATGCCGCCCGGCTCCACGCCGGAAACGCGTAGTGTCAAGGGCGCCAACACCTGCCGCATCGCGGTCTACCGTCCACAAGGCGGTGACACCGTTGTTGTGCTGTCGGTCATCGATAATCTGGTGAAGGGCGCCGCCGGCCAGGCCATCCAGAACATGAACCTGATGTGTGGCCTGCCCGAAACAGCAGGCCTGACGCAGATCGCACTTCTGCCCTGAGGATTGATGCATGTTCCGACGCGAGCGAGAGACCCTGCAGAGACTGGTGCTGGTGCCATACCGCCCGTTTCGCAACCTTTCGCTTGGCATCGGCGGTGTCATCCTGATCATTGCCGCAGGGGTTGGCGGCTTTTACGCAGGCTCCCGTTACGGCATCAAGACAACGGGCGCCACCCCCGAAGAAGTGCAGCGTTTGCGACAGACGGTCCGTATGTATGCCGACCAGTCCCAGGCCATACGTGACGAAGCGGCAGTAGCGCTGCATGATCGCGAGATTGTTCTGGACGCAACCGAACAGTTGCGCCAGGAAAACAAGAATCTGCTCGCCAGCATGAATTCCCTTGAGGAGCAGGTGGCGCTCTACAAGCGCCTCCTTTCCCCCAAGGGGGTTTCACAGGGGTTGACGGTCGAACGTTTCGACCTGCAGTCCACTGGCAAGCCGGGGCGGGTCCAGTACCGCCTGCTGCTGACCCAGGTCAGTAGCAACTCGGCCGAAATCGCCGGAAAAATCGAGGCAAAGCTTGTTGCCGGAGGCCGCAGCATCACCGTTCCGGTGGGCGACAGCCACTTCGGCTTCCAGTACTTCCAGAGTCTTTCCGGAGAATGGGAATTACCGGCCGGCCTGCGGCCGGAACGCGTGGATATCGTCCTGACCTCCAGCAAGGGGCAGCGCATCCAGAAAAGTTTCAAATGGGAAATACAGGGCCAGGGATAAGCCACTAATCCGATTAGTTGAGGAGCGCAGCATGCTCGGCAAGAAAAAGACTGGCAGTGCCTACAAGGCCAATAACTACAAAGACCACAGCTATGTGGCGCGCAATACCGAAGTGACCGGGGACATCTCCTTCATCGGCGGTCTGCATGTCGAGGGCAAGGTAAACGGCAATATCCTCTCGGATGAAGGCAGCCTGCATGTGCATGGTGAAGTAACGGGCGAAATCCGGGTGCCGCACATCGTCATCAATGGTGTCGTGAACGGCAATGTCTATGCAGGTCAGCACATAGAGCTGGCCGCCAATGCCCAGATCAACGGCAACGTCTACTACAAGACCATGGAAATGGTGATGGGTGCCCAGATAAACGGCAGCCTGCTGCACAGCGAAAATGCCATTCCCCGCATTGAGCACAAGCCGGGTACCGGGCAATCTGTCCCGCCAGCCGAAACTAATGGTTGACCATTTTGCTTGGTCTTTAGGATAATCAGCACCGACAACCGTCCAGTATCCGGTGATCCCCATGAATGACATGGCACAAGCCATGAACCTTACCGACAGCGCCGCCAACAAGGTTCGCAAGTTGCGCGACGGCGAAGGTAATCCCGATCTCAAGCTCCGCGTCTACATTACCGGTGGTGGCTGCTCGGGCTTCTCCTATGGCTTCACCTTCGATAGTGAAGTGAAGGAAGGGGACTCCCTGTTCACCAACGGCGACGTCACCATGCTGGTGGACTCGATGAGCTTCCAGTATCTGGCGGGCTCCGAGATTGACTACAAGGAAGGCCTTCAGGGCTCACAGTTTGTGGTCAACAACCCCAATGCCACCAGCACCTGCGGCTGCGGCTCCTCCTTTTCGGTCTGATCTGCCGCTATGTCTCAGGGCGGGTAAATCCCACCCAGCAACCTGTAGCCTGAGGCGCCTGTAACAGCCGGCATATTGCCCGGGCGCTGTTCCATGCGCTGGCGCGCCAGCCAGGCAAATGCAGTCGCCTCTACCCAGCCCGGTGCAATTCCCAGTGCGCTGGTGCTGTCCAGCGTCCATTGAGGCAAGCGTTGTGCCAGTCGGTGCTGTAGTGTCGTGTTGTGCGCACCACCACCACACAGGAACAGATCGCCACTCGCCAGGCCGAGGGTCCCGATGGCTTCTGCCACGGTCTCGCAGGTGAACTCCAGCAGTGTTGCCTGCACATCCACATCACTCACCCGTTCGGCCAGCAGATCCAGCTCGGAACGCAACCAGTCCAGATTGAATTCCTCACGCCCTGTGCTCTTGGGGGCTTCGCGGCCAAGGAAAGGATGCGACAGCAGCCGGTTCAGCAGCGGCAGGCTGACGTCCCCGGACGCAGCCCATTCGCCACCTGCATCAAAGGCCAAGCCCCTGCAGGCCATGCTCCAGGCATCCATCAGCAGGTTGGCCGGACCGGTATCAAAGCCGCGAGTGGCTGCCGGCTCGCCTGCAGGCAACACGGTGATATTGGCCACCCCGCCCAGATTCAGGATGATCCGGTTGCGCACGGCATGGCCGAATACTGCTGCATGAAATGCCGGTACCAGCGGAGCACCCTGACCGCCGGCGGCAATGTCGCGTCGCCGGAAATCGGCCACAACCGTAATCCCGGTGCGCTCCGCAATGACATTCGGGTCGCCAATCTGCAAGGTGAACGCGTGCTGTCCATAGGGCCGATGCCGGATCGTCTGGCCATGGCTGCCGATAGCCCGTACCTCGGCGGCCTTGTGTTCGCTGCTGTGCAGGACACCCATGGACGCCGCAGCAAACAGCTCCCCCAGCTCACTGTCCACCCGGCCCATGCGCTCAATCTCTTCCGGGCCGCTCTGACATAGCGCCATCAGTCTGGCGCGCAAGTCGTCCGGCATGGCAATCGTATGGGTGCCGACCAGACGCACGCCATCGGCAAAGTCCACCAGCACGGCATCAATGCCGTCCAGGCTGGTCCCCGACATCAACCCTATGTAGAGCTCGCTCATCACTGCCTTCCTCCTGACTTGCTAGGGTAGCGTATGGCCGGGCGTGATAGTGATAGAATCCGCGGCTTTCCATGCCTTGGGTCCCGCCATTATGACGACGCCGGAACAACAACTTGCCCTGATCAAACGCGGCTGCGAAGAGCTCATCCAGGAAGAAGAGCTACTGGAGCGTCTTCGCGAAGGTCGGCCATTGCGCGTCAAGGCGGGCTTCGACCCCACTGCGCCGGATCTTCATCTGGGCCACACGGTGCTCATGAACAAGCTGCGCACCTTCCAGCAGCTTGGCCACGACGTCATTTTCCTTATTGGCGACTTCACCGGCATGATCGGCGATCCCACAGGCAAGAATGTCACCCGCAAACCGCTCACCCGCGAGCAGGTGCTGGAGAACGCCAAAAGCTACAAAGAGCAGGTATTCAAGATTCTGGACCCTGCCCGCACCCGCGTCGTGTTCAATTCCGAGTGGATGGGGCAGAAGAGCGCGGCCGACCTCATCAGTCTCGCCGCCCAGTACACCGTCACCCGCATGATGGAGCGCGACGACTTCACCAAGCGCTTCAACAACCAGCAGCCCATCGCCATCCACGAGTTCCTCTATCCATTGCTGCAGGGCTACGACTCTGTCGAGCTCCAGGCAGATGTCGAACTGGGCGGCACCGACCAGAAGTTCAATCTGCTCATGGGGCGGACCTTGCAGACGCGCTATGGCCAGAAACCGCAGTGCATCCTGACCATGCCAATCCTCGAGGGCCTGGATGGCGTGCAGAAAATGTCCAAGTCGCTGAACAACTATATAGGTGTGGCCGACGCACCCGGCGAGATGTACCAGAAACTCTTGTCCATGCCCGATGCGCTCGTGTGGCGCTACTTTGAGTTGCTCAGCTTCCGCGCGATCGAGGAAGTGGAAGGCTTTCGTCAGGAAGTGGACAGTGGTCGCAATCCCCAGGACATCAAGAAAATCCTCGCCGAAGAACTCATCACCCGCTTCCATGGCGAAGAGGCTGCGCTCAATGCCCACAAGGCAGCGGGCAACGTTCTCGCCAAGGGCGAGATTCCCGAAGATGTGCCAGCCATAACCATCTCTGCCGATGGTCAGGCCGATCTGCCGCTCATGGCCGTCCTTAACCGTGCCGGCTTGACGAAGAACTCGGCGGCGGCCAAAGATGTGATATCCCGTGGTGGTGTCTATATAGACGGGGAGCAAGCGCCTGCAGATTTCCGCATGCAGGTCGGCAGTCAGCATGTGATTCAGGCGGGCAAAAAAGCCATTGCGCGCGTTTCGCTGGAAAAGTGATCAGTCCTGACCGTTTTTGCACAAAAAAGCAGCGGTCGAGCAGCTTTGCACTGAAAACTGTCAAAAAGGGTTTGACTCCTTTCCGCAGCTCCCTATAATGCGCCCCACACCGACGCGCTGGTACGGACTGGAATTAAAAACTTCAGGAAAATCAGCGAGTTGCGAGTGTCTTGTAAAAGTTGGATTGTTGGCGACGACGAAATAATTTGAACAAGATGCTTGACACAAAGGAGATGCGCTGTAGAATGCGCACCTCCCAAGTGGGAAGGCCCTGATGACGAGTCAGGGTTTGCTATTTAACAGTTTGATCAGACAACTTGTGTGGGTTCTTGTTGTTGAGATTTATCGGAAGATAGATTTTCAGCGATAGGAAAACGCACAAAGCAA
>JBASJP010000371.1:0-24042 GCA_049655345.1 Moraxellaceae bacterium | reverse complement strand
GTCCTGCGTCAGGTACAGGCATCGCTTGAGCTGAGCAGCACCAGTGCCGGTCTGCTGACCACCCTGCCCGTACTCTGCCTTGGCCTGTTCGCACCGCTGGCACCTCGCCTTGCCCAGCGCTTTGGCACGGAGCGGGTGATCCTGTGTGTGCTGTTGCTGCTGGGTAGCGGCGTGGTACTGCGTGCACTCTGCGGCCAGACCGGCATGTTTGCCGGAACGCTACTCAGCGGCGCCTGCATCGGCATTATTGGCGTCCTGCTGCCAGGCATCGTCAAGCGCGAGTTCCCGGACAAGGCTGACATCATGACCGGTGTCTACACCATGGCACTGTGCTTCGGGGCCGCTCTTGCGGCTGGCGCGACCGTGCCGCTGATGCAGATCACGGGCAGCTGGAACCTTGCACTGGCCTTCTGGTCCCTGCCCGCCCTTGTCGCCGCCATTGCATGGCGCCCCCAACTGCGCCGCTCACATGTACATGGCGGCCCCATCACAAAGGGGCAGCCCCTCTGGCGCGACCGGCTGGCATGGCAGGTCACCCTGTACATGGGTCTGCAGTCATCGCTGGCCTACTGTGTTTTCGGCTGGCTCGCCGTCATTCTCCAGGACCGGGGGGTGAGCGCCGTCGCCTCCGGCCTGATCGTGTCCACCTCGATCATGGTGCAGTTGCTGACCGCCCTCGGTGCGCCGTGGCTGGCCACGCACCAGCGCGACCAGCGCCCCATGATCACAGTGGTGCTCGCACTCACGCTGGCAGGACTGTTTGGCTGCCTGTACGCCAGTACAGAATCGCTCATGCTCTGGGCCGTCATTCTGGGACTGGGACAAGGCGGCACCTTCAGCATGGCACTCAGCCTGATCGTGCTACGTTCTGCGGACGCCGCCATGGCGGCACGGCTGTCGGGCATGGCACAGGGCATCGGTTATACGGTGGCCTCGCTCGGCCCCTTGCTGCTGGGCCTCGTTCACGAGCTCACCCACAGCTGGGATGCAGCGGGCGGGTTGTTTGCAATCATTACCCTGTTCGCCCTGCTGGCCGGCCTTGGCGCAGGCCGCCAGGGGGTTGTGCTTCAGGGCAGGCAACCCTAGGGGCCCAGCATGTCATCCGGACGCACCCAGGCAGCGAAATCAGACTCACTGACATAGCCCAGCGCAAGCGCCGCCGCCTTCAGGCTACAGCCCTCACGATGAGCCTTGAGCGCAATTTCAGCAGACTTTTCATATCCGATATGCGGATTGAGCGCCGTCACCAGCATCAAGGAATTATCCAGATGCTCACGAATACGCCCGTCAGCCGGCGCAATTCCACGTGCGCAATGCTCATCAAACGCACGGCAGGCATCACTCAGCAAACGGATTGACTCAAGCACGTTATGCAGCATCACCGGCTTGTACACATTGAGCTGGAAATTTCCCTGCGAACCGGCAAACGCCACTGCATGGTCATTGCCGAACACCTGCACCGCCACCATGCTGAGCGCCTCGCACTGGGTCGGGTTTATTTTCCCCGGCATGATGGAGGAGCCTGGCTCGTTTTCCGGAATGGTGATCTCGCCAATACCGGCGCGCGGCCCACTCGCATACCAGCGCACATCATTGGCAATCTTCATCAATGCGCCCGCCAGCGTGCGTAACGCCGCACTCACATTCACCATGCCGTCATGCGCCGACAACGCCGCAAACTTGTTGGGTGCCGATACAAAAAGGTGGCCCGTGCAGTGCGATATCTGCGCTGCAATTTTTTCACCAAACTGCGGGTGAGCATTAAGCCCTGTGCCAACGGCCGTACCCCCTGTGGCAAGCTCACACACATCCGGCAATACACGATGGATGCCCGACAGACACAAATCCAGCTGTGCCACCCAACCTGACATGACCTGACCAAGAGTCACCGGCGTAGCATCCTGCAAATGCGTACGCCCCACCATTACGACGGCAGAATACTCACGGGACTTTCCCGCCAACGTATCACGCAGGCCTCGCACCGACGGAATCAGTGCATCCGTCACCATCGATGCAGTAGCCACATGCATGACAGCAGGAAAAACATCATTCGATGACTGGCAATGGTTCACATCATCATTCGGGTGTACCGGATTTTTTGAGCCAGGCTCTCCGCCTGCCAGCTGGATCGCACGATTGGCAATGACCTCGTTCGCATTCATATTGCTCTGCGTACCAGAGCCGGTCTGAAACACCACGAGAGGAAACTCGTCATCCCAGCGCCCATCAATCACTTCCTGTGCTGCTGCCACAATCAGCCGCACCTTTTCCGCTGACAGCTCATTCAGCTCGCCATTCGCCAGCGCCGCACATTTTTTCACAATCCCGAATGCACGAATCACTGGCCGCTCCCAGCGAAAGCGGCCCACTCCGATAGGGAAAAAATGCAGGGAGCGTTGCGTCTGTGCGCCCCAGAGACGATCTGCCGGAACCTCAACAGTCCCCATGGAGTCTTTCTCGATACGTACCGGTATTGCTGTTGCCATCACGTGATCACCGCATGCCTGCCCATCACCATCAGCTTGGACCATCCGGGTACAATTGCCAGCTAATCCTCGCGGTTATGCGACAATCACCAGCCACAGCAGCACAACTGCAACAAGCCGGATATCAACATGACCACCCAACGCCATCTGCCTGGCTGGATCATCCTCATGGGCGCACTGACCGCTGTCGGTCCGCTGTCCATTGATATGTACCTGCCGGCCTTCCCGGCGATTGCCACCGAACTCAAGGCCACTGGACGCGTTGAGCTCACGCTGGCCAGCTTCTTTACCGGCCTTGCGCTGGGACAGCTGTTCTACGGCCCGGTCAGTGACCGCTTCGGCCGCAAGCCTCCGCTTTATTTCGGCCTCACCCTGTTCGTGCTTGCCTCCATTGGCGCCGCCCTCAGCACCGACATCTCCGCACTGACTGGCTGGCGCTTTGTACAGGGCCTCGGCGGCTGCGCCGGGATGGTGATTTCACGCGCCGTGGTGCGTGACCGCTGTACGCCACAAGAAGCCGCCCGCGCCTTTTCGCTCCTCATGCTGGTCATGGGGCTTGCCCCCATCCTGGCCCCGCTGATCGGCGGCGTCATTGTCAGCCATGCAGGGTGGCAAACCATCTTTGTCGTACTGGCCATATTTGCCTCCTTGTGCCTGCTCGCTGTCTGGCGCCTGCTGCGGGAAAGCCATTCCGTACAGCACGTACACCCCATGGCGCTTGGCAAGGTCCTGCAGGATTACGCGCACGTTTTCCGTGACAAGACCTTCATGCGCTACACGCTCACCAGCAGCCTCGCCTTCACCGGCATGTTTGCCTATATCGCCGGCTCGCCCCATGTCCTGATGCAACTGCATCACATTCCGCCACAGCACTACGGATGGATTTTCGGCAGCAATGCCTTCGGCCTGATTGCTGCCTCACAGCTCAACGCCCGCCTGCTGCGTCGTGTCGACATGATGGTGCTGTTGCGCATGGGCGTAAGCACGGTGGCAGTCGCAGGCATCAGTCTTGCCATACTGGCGGCCATCGACATATTGACCCTGCCCCTGCTGCTGGCCGGTCTGTTCGTGTTTATCAGCAGCCTCGGTTTCATTTCACCCAATGCCAGTGCCGCCGCCCTGGCCAATCAGGGCCGCAAGGCGGGCACTGCCTCTGCACTCATGGGCGCATTGCAGTTTGTGCTGGCCACCGCCGCCGGGGCCAGCATGAGCCTGTGGCATGACGGCAGTGCGCTGCCACTGGCCATCGTGATGGGAATCTGTGGCGCAGGGGCATGGCTAACGCTGCACCAGGGGCGGACAGCTGGCGACTGAGCAGAAAAAAGCCCGGCAATGCCGGGTTTTTTTCTCCGCACGAGCACTCAGGCTCAGAACGGAATGTCGTCATCAAAGTCTTCTGCAGCACGCGCAGGCGCACCCTGCGGGGCCGCTTGCGGACGTTGCTGCTGCGGAGCACGGGATGGCGCGGGCGCAGCACCCTGATCAAAGTCCTCATAGGACGGGAAGCTGCCACCACCGGCAAAATCATTGCCGGCATCAAAGCCGCCACCCTGCTGACCACCACCACCGCCCTGGCGGCTGTCCAGCATCTGCATGGTATTGGCCTTGATCTCGGTCGAGTACTTGTCCTGACCGGTCTGCTTGTCCTGCCACTTGCGGGTGTGCAGGGAGCCTTCCACGTACACCTTGGAGCCCTTCTTCAGGTATTCGCCGGCAATTTCAGCGAGCTTGCCGTAGAACACCACGCGGTGCCATTCCGTCTGCTCCTGCATCTGTCCGGATGTCTTGTCGCGCCAGGCCTCGCTGGTCGCAATGGTCACATTGGCCACTGCACCACCCGACGGCAAATAACGCACTTCCGGATCCTTGCCAAGATTTCCGACCAGAATGACCTTGTTTACTCCACGCATGATGTTCTCAACCTCTCGTTACGTATGTTGTTGCCATCGCCGCTGGGGCGGTGGCGAATAGGAGCCCGAAACTTTACCCGATGCCGCAATCATCCGCCACCCGGCAGACCACCCCAACGCGTGTAGGATATTTGCCAGGGTCACGTCGCCACAGTGACAGGCAGCCCGGACAGGCTGGCGGGATCAAACACCGCCGGATCAACCCGCAGGTAGGCCACCGCATCGGCCGGCAGCACCACAACTTCCGTCACCCCGGCCACACCACGCAAGCCGGCCGCCAGCTCATCAAGTTTCAGTGGCGTCATGGCCCCAAAGCGCAGCATCACACTCGCCAGCGCCAGCGGCTCTGCCATCCATACCGCCAGCATCCACCACAGCACCACCAGCAGCGCCAGCACAGCAAACAGTACGGTCACGCCATAATAGGCCTGCAGAAACCCGCCCATTACGCCACCGACAAACGCCCCCAGAAACTGGCTGCTGGAGTAAATACCCATCGCCGTCCCCTTGCCGCCCGGAGGGCACAGCTTGCTGACCAGTGATGGCAACAATGCCTCCAGCAGGTTGAAGCCAACAAAAAACACCAGCAGCCCCGTGACCAGGCTCCACAGCCCGCCATGAAACCCGGACAGCAGTGCCAGACCAGCCGCCAGCACGGCAATTGCCAGCAAAAAGACCTGACGCATTTTGCGTTTGCGCTCAGCCATGATGATGGCCGGCACAATGGCGATGAAGGAGCCGAACAGCACCGGCAAATAGACCCAGCCGTGATGCGCAGCCGGCAATCCGCCATTCTGCAGCAGCAGGACAGGCAATACGGTAAAGCATGCCGTCATCACCGCGTGCAGCGTGAATATCCCTGCATTCAGGCGCAGCAACTCGCCATGCGCAAGTGACTCGCGCAATTGCTGGCCATAACTGGCCGGGGTATGTGCAACATGATTCAGCGGGCGAGGAACCAGCCACAGGCATACCGCCATTCCGGCCAGCCCCAGCAACACCGTCGACCAGAACAGGCCATGCAGGCCAAACAGGCCAGCCAGCCAGGGCCCCAGCACAAACGCCAGACCAAAGGACACGCCGATACTGGCACCAATGGCCGCCATCGCCTTCGTCCGCTGCTCCTCACGCGTCAGGTCCGCCAGCAAAGCCATGACCACACCGGAGATCGCACCAGCACCCTGCACCGCCCGGCCCAGAATCACGCCATAGATATGATCCGATACCGCCGCAATCACCCCGCCAGCAGCAAACAGCACCAGCCCCATCAGGATCAGCCGCTTGCGGTCCATGCGATCCGCCAGCAGTCCAAGCGGAATCTGCAGAAGCGCCTGCGCCAGGCCGTAAACACCAATCGCCAGACCGATCAGTACCGGCGTCGCACCTGCCAGCTCACGACCATACAAGGCAAACACCGGCATGATCATGAACAAGCCGATCATGCGCAGGGAAAAAAGGCTGGCAAGGGTAAAGACGGCACGGCGTTCGCCGGCGTTCATGCTACTCATCAGGAATCCGCTATCAGGCGGCAGCTGCCGCATCAGGAAGCCAGCGATTGTAGCAGCCTCTTGCAGCATCAGGGATGGCACAGACCATCCAAACCCCCTTCTTGTCGACTGCGAAGCCCCCCTCCTTTCACGTATACTCGTCTGTTCGATTTCCCCGGCCAGTCACTCCCCATGGACAAGATCCAGATTCGCGGCGCCCGCACCCACAACCTCAAGAACATTGACCTTGATCTCCCGCGCGACAAGTTCGTGGTGATCACCGGCCTGTCAGGCTCCGGCAAATCCTCGCTGGCCTTCGACACCCTCTACGCCGAAGGCCAGCGGCGCTATGTGGAGTCCCTGTCGGCCTATGCCCGTCAGTTCCTGTCCCTGATGGAAAAGCCCGATGTCGATCACATCGAAGGCCTGTCGCCCGCCATATCCATCGAACAGAAATCGACCTCGCATAACCCGCGCTCCACCGTTGGCACCATCACGGAAATCTACGATTACCTGCGCCTGCTCTATGCCCGCGCCGGCATCCCGCGCTGCCCCGACCACCATGTCGCCCTCGAGGCACAGACCGTCTCGCAGATGGTTGACCAGGTCATGGCAATGCCCGAGGGTACCGCCCTCATGCTGCTTGCTCCCGTCATCCAGGAGCGCAAGGGTGAGCACCTCCATGTATTCGAGCAACTCAAGGCAGACGGCTTTGTGCGAGCGCGCATCGATGGCATCGTGGTCGATCTCGATGAAGCCCCCACGCTCGACAAACTGAAAAAACACACCATCGAAGTTGTGGTGGACCGCATCAAGGTGCGCCCTGATATTGCCCTGCGCCTGGCCGAGTCCTTCGAGACCGCCTTGCGCCACGCCAATGGCATTGCCCTCGTCGCCTTCATGGAACCTGATGCCAAGGGCAAGCCCCGCCCCGACCAGATTTTCTCGGCGCGCTATGCCTGCACGGTCTGCGGTTACTCCCTGACCGAACTTGAGCCACGCCTGTTTTCCTTCAACAATCCCGCCGGCGCCTGCCCAACGTGCGACGGACTTGGCGTCAAACAGTATTTTGATGCCGACCGGCTGATCAGCGACAAGGACCTTTCGTTATCGGAAGGAGCCATTCGCGGCTGGGACAAACGGAATATTTATTATTTCAGCCTGCTCGAAGCACTGGCCGCCCATTACCTGTTCGATGTTGATACCCCCTGGAAAAAGCTGCCCAAGAAAGTCCAGAACGCCATCCTGAATGGCTCCGGCAAGGAAGAAATCGCCTTTTATTATTATAACGATCGCGGCAAACGCGTTGTCCGCGAGCACACGTTTGAAGGCGTGCTCCCCAACATGGAACGCCGTTATCGCGAAACCGAATCCGCCAACGTCCGCGAAGAACTGGCGAACTACCTGAATCATACTGTCTGCGCCGACTGCAATGGCTCCCGCCTCAAGCGGGAGGCACGCAATGTCTTTATCGAAGACAAGGCTCTGCCAGACATCGTCAAGCTGCCCATCCAGAAATCCTGTGATTATTTCGGCACACTGAGTCTTCCCGGCAAGCGCGGTGAAATTGCCGACAAGATCCTCAAGGAAATACGCGAACGACTGCAGTTCCTCGTCAATGTCGGACTCGACTACCTGTCGCTTGATCGATCAGCCGAAACCCTGTCCGGTGGCGAAGCCCAGCGCATCCGGCTGGCATCACAGATCGGCGCCGGCCTCGTCGGCGTCATGTATGTTCTCGACGAACCCAGCATCGGCCTGCACCAGCGTGACAATGAGCGGCTTCTATCCACCCTTGTGCGCCTGCGCGACCTCGGCAATACCGTACTCGTCGTCGAGCACGACGAGGATGCCATCCGTGCCGCCGACTATGTCGTGGATATCGGCCCTGGCGCAGGCGTGCATGGCGGCCGGATTGTGGCTCGAGGAACATTCAACGACATTATTGAAAATGAAAACTCGCTGACAGGCGATTACCTGTCCGGCCGAAAAAGAATCGAGATCCCGAAAAAACGGACTCCAGTAAACCGGAAAAAACTGCTCACCATAAAGGGCGCACGTGGTAACAACCTGAAGAATGTCACTGCCGAATTTCCGCTGGGCCTCATGACTTGCGTCACAGGCGTTTCAGGCTCCGGCAAATCCACCCTCGTTAACGGCACGCTCTATCCCGTCACCGCCAAGACATTGAATGGTGCCACCACACTTGATGAGGAAGAGCACGACAGCATTGACGGACTTGAGCATCTGGACAAGGTTGTCGATATCGACCAAAGCCCGATTGGCCGCACCCCTCGCTCCAACCCGGCCACCTACACCGGTATCTTCACGCCGATACGCGAGCTGTTTGCCGGCACCCAGGAGGCCCGTTCCCGCGGCTATGGCCCTGGCCGATTCTCCTTCAATGTGAAAGGTGGACGTTGCGAATCCTGTCAGGGTGACGGTGTCATCAAGGTTGAAATGCACTTCCTTCCCGACATCTACGTTCCCTGCGATGTCTGCAAGGGCAAGCGTTACAACCGGGAAACCCTCGACATCCGCTACAAGGGCAAAAACATCACGGAAGTACTGGGCATGACTGTTGAGGATGCGCGCCAGTATTTTGATGCCATCCCGGCACTCGCACGCAAACTGCAGACGCTGATTGATGTTGGCCTGTCCTATATCACACTCGGTCAGGCTGCCACGACACTGTCCGGCGGAGAGGCACAACGCGTTAAACTTGCACGCGAGCTATCCAAGCGCGACACAGGCCAGACACTTTACATTCTTGATGAACCAACCACCGGCCTTCACTTCCACGACATCCAGCAGCTCCTCACGGTACTGCACAGGCTCCGTGATCACGGCAATACTGTCGTAGTCATCGAGCATAATCTTGATGTCATCAAAACTGCCGACTGGCTGATCGACATGGGTCCGGAAGGTGGCGACGGAGGTGGCGAGATAATTGCAACCGGGACACCCGAAGAGGTCGCAGCAAACAAGTCCTCCCATACCGGACGCTTCCTCAAGCCATTACTGGTACGCGGCTACTGATCATGGAAGTCATCCGCTCCCGTCAGAATCCTCTGATAAAGCTGCTGATCAAGCTCGCCGACAACCGTCGTGACCGACTGAAAAACCAGCAGACCATCCTGATCGGCACACACCTGATCAAGGCGGCTATTGATGCGGGACTTTCCCTTGAGAAGCTTCTCGTTTGCGAGAACCATGAAGCGAAGCCAGAGATCGCTGCACTGCTGACAACAGAAGGCACAACCACAATCATGCTCGATGCCGAGCTGTTTCAGGTGATTGAGCAGTCCCCCAGCAGCAGCGGCCTGATGGCCCTGATGAACATTCCAGAGGTAACAGCACCAGCAACAAATGGCCTTTGCCTGCTACTGGAAAACATCCAGGATCCCGGCAACGTCGGCACCATCCTGCGCAGCGCCGCCGCTGCCGGCGCAAACCAGATCTGGCTGACCCCAGGCTGCGCTGATATCTGGTCACCCAAGGTGCTCAGGGCAGCCATGGGTGCTCACTTTCACCTGACGCTGATTGAGCGTATAGATCCAGCACAGGTACTTGAGCACTTCGACGGCAAGCTTTGCATCACAACACTTGATCAGGCCACGTCACTTTATGCGACTGACCTGCGCGGCAATCTTGTGCTGGCACTGGGGACAGAAGGGAAGGGAATTTCAGCCGGACTGGATGCACAGGCAGACATGCGCATTCACATTCCTATGGCAGATGGAATTGAGTCATTGAACGTGGCCGCCGCAGCAACCATATGCCTGTTCGAACGCTACCGACAGCTACTCATGCAATGAGTTGCCTCTGTCAGTGAAAAGGCAAAACAAAAAGCCGGGCATAGCCCGGCTTTTTTTAGACAGCACTTACGCAGCAATTACTCTGCTGCGGCAGCCTTGGCGCCAATTTCGCGGTCAACCAGTTCAACATACGCCATCGGCGCAGCATCACCAGGTCGGAAGCCGGCCTTCAGGATGCGCAGGTAACCACCCTGACGCTCCTTGTAACGAGGCCCCAGAACCGTGAACAGCTTGCCCACGATTGCCGGATTACGTGTACGGGCAAATGCCAGACGACGATTGGCGACAGAATCCACCTTGGCCAGCGTAATCAGAGGCTCCGCCACGCGGCGCAGCTCCTTTGCCTTTGGCAGGGTGGTACGGATGAGTTCGTGCTCGAGCAGCGAAATAGCCATATTCTGGAACATGGCCTTACGATGGCTGCTGTTGCGGCCCAGTTTCACACCACTATTACGATGACGCATGGCTCAACTTCCTAAAAATCGGCAACCGGATTAACGGCTGCGGTAATTCAGACGATCGTCGTTGCGCAGGCTGGCCGGAGGCCAGTTTTCCAGACGCATACCGAGCGACAGGCCACGGGAGGCCAGCACATCTTTGATCTCGGTGAGCGACTTCTTGCCCAGGTTCGGCGTCTTCAGCAGTTCTACTTCCGTACGCTGCACCAGATCGCCGATGTAGTAAATATTTTCAGCCTTCAGGCAGTTGGCCGAACGAACTGTCAGTTCCAGATCGTCCACCGGGCGCAGGAGCAGCGGATCAACCACAGCACCATCAGCCTCGGGAGCCTTCACACCTGTATCCGGCTTCTGCAAGTCCACAAACACCGCAATCTGCTGCTGGAGAATTGTGGCAGAGCGACGAATCGCTTCTTCCGGATCGATTGTACCATTCGTTTCCAGATCGATCACAAGCTTGTCAAGGTTGGTGCGCTGCTCAACACGGGCAGCCTCAACAACATAAGCAACCTTGCGCACCGGGCTGAACGAAGCATCAAGCTGCAGACGGCCAATTGGACGAGTATCTTCGTCCGCATAACGCGAGTCCGCAGGCTCATAGCCACGACCGGAGGCCACCTTCAGCTTCATCTTCAGATGCCCGTTGGCACCAAGATTGGCAATCACATGACCCTTGTTGACGATATCAACATTGTGCGGCAGGCCCAGATCAGCTGCAGTCACCGCGCAAGGACCCTTCTTGTCGAGACTCAGAAACGCCTCGTGCTGCTCATGAAGGCGAATAGCAAGGCCCTTGAGGTTAAGAAGGATTTCGATAACGTCTTCTTGAACACCTTCAATGGCACTGTATTCGTGTTCGACGCCGTCAATTTCAACTTCAACAACAGCGGCACCAGGCATGGACGACAGCAGGATGCGACGCAGTGCATTACCCAGAGTGTGACCAAAACCGCGCTCGAGCGGCTCCAGCGTCACCTTGGCGTGAGTAGTACTGATAGCCTGTACCGCAATCTTGCTCGGCGTCAGAAAATCGTTGACAGCTTGTGACATGGAGTGACCTCAGGCGGTTCCTTACTTGGAGTACAACTCGACGATCAGATTTTCATTGATCTCGGAAGACAGATCAGAACGTTCTGGCGAAGCCTTGAACGTACCTTCCATCTTGCTGGCATCCACTTCAAGCCATGACGGAACGCCACGCTGAGCAGACAGCTCGAGAGCACTCTTCACACGCAACTGGTTGCGGGACTTCTCATGAACAGTCACCACGTCACCAGCAGTAACCTGCATGGACGGGATGTTAACACGCTTGCCGTTCAGCAGGATGGCGCGATGGCTAACCAGCTGACGAGCTTCGGAGCGAGTAGCACCAAAACCCATACGATAAACGACGTTATCCAGACGACCTTCCAGCAGCTGCAGCAGGTTTTCACCTGTTGCGCCCTTCAGGCGCGCAGCTTCCTTGTAATAGTTGCTGAACTGACGCTCCAGCACGCCATACATACGGCGCACCTTCATTTTTTCACGCAGCTGAGTGCCATAGTCAGACAGGCGACCCTTACGGGAGGCGCCATGCTGGCCAGGAGGGGTGTCAGCTTTGCACTTGCTGTCAAGAGCGCGAACACCGCTCTTCAGAAACAGGTCAGTACCTTCGCGACGTGCAAGCTTGCACTTGGGACCAATGTAACGTGCCATTATTCAGGTTCCTCTTACACGCGACGCTTCTTGGACGGACGGCAGCCGTTATGCGGAATCGGCGTGATATCGGTAATGCTGTTGATCTTGTAGCCGACTGCATTCAGGGCGCGCACAGCAGACTCACGGCCAGGACCTGGACCCTTGACGAGAACGTCAAGATTCTTCAGACCGTAGTCCTGAGCAGCTTTGCCTGCCACTTCCGCGGCAACCTGGGCAGCAAACGGAGTGGACTTACGCGAGCCGCGGAAGCCCTGACCGCCAGACGTCGCCCACGACAGAGCATTGCCCTGACGGTCGGTGATCGTCACGATCGTGTTATTGAAGGAAGCATGAATGTGCGCAATCCCTTCGGAGACCTGTCGGGTCACCTTTTTGCGGGCGCGTGTCGTATCTTTAGCCATGTCTCAGCGTCCGAGTCCGGTTATTTCTTGATGGCCTTGCGCGGACCCTTACGGGTACGTGCATTGGTCTTGGTGCGCTGTCCGTGAACCGGCAGGCCGCGACGGTGGCGCAAGCCACGGTAGCAACCAAGGTCCATCAGGCGCTTTATATTCATTGATACTTCGCGACGCAGATCACCTTCGGTTGCGACCTTTGCCACTTCTGCACGAACCTGATCAAGCTGGACATCGCTCAGATCCTTGATCTTGGTCGTCGGCGCTACACCGACGGCAGACAGGATCTGGGAAGACGTGGTCCGGCCGATACCATAGATGTAGGTCAGCGAGATCACCGCGTGCTTGTTGTCAGGGATGTTAACGCCGGCTATACGAGCCATTCACCTTCACTCCACTTATAAACCTTCGCGAGGCACTACAAAAAAGTCTGTCCGCGAAAGGCGCGAGAGTCTACTCGCAGGACAGACTAATTGCAACACCAGCCAGGAATCAGCCCTGGCGCTGCTTGTGACGGGGTTCCGCACTGCAGATCACACGGATGCTGCCATTGCGACGAACAATCTTGCAGTTAGCACAGATCTTCTTGACGGAAGCCTGAACTTTCATGTTTCACCACCCTTTTCGATAAACCGGCCTCAGCGGATAAGACCGCCAGGACCATAACCTTTCAGATTGGCCTTCTTCATGAGGGCCTCATACTGGTGAGACATCAGATGCGATTGCACCTGGGCCATGAAATCCATGACCACGACCACCACAATGAGCAGCGAAGTGCCGCCCAGATAAAA
Source organism: Moraxellaceae bacterium (assembly GCA_049655345.1). Taxonomy (GTDB): domain Bacteria; phylum Pseudomonadota; class Gammaproteobacteria; order Pseudomonadales; family Moraxellaceae; genus UBA2031. The sequence continues at coordinate 10,999 of JBASJP010000371.1, read as the reverse complement.
CGGTACATGGAATGCCACCTGAAGAATCATGGGTAGCAAGCACACAGCCGTCATGTACAAGGCACCAATCAGGGTCAGCCGCCCCATCACGGTATCCAGGTAACGTGCCGTCTGATCCCCAGGGCGTATGCCCGGAATGAAAGCAGACGACTTCTTAAGGTTCTCTGCCATATCCTTGGGGCTGAACATCAGCGCCGTATAGAAGTAGCAGAAGAAAATAATCAATACCGCAAAAAGTGCCATGTACAGCGGCTGCCCCGGCGAGAGCGTCAGGGATATATCCTGCAAAACTCGCTGCATCATGTTCGGGTTAGCTGACTGCCCGAACCACTGCCCCAACGATGCCGGGAACAGGAGCAATGAACTCGCGAAGATCGCCGGGATTACGCCCGCCATATTAATCTTCAGTGGCAGATGACTCTGCTGTGCCGCATAGAGGCGGCGTCCCTGCTGACGCTGAGCATAATTAACCGTAATTCGACGCTGACCGCGCTCCATGAACACGACTGCTGCAACCACGGCAATAGCCAGACCCAGCAAGACAATCAACGCCAGCGCGCTGATCTCACCCTGACGGGCAGATTCCAGCGACACACCAATCGCACTTGGCATCCCGGCAACGATGCCCGCAAAAATCAGCATCGAGATACCATTACCAACGCCACGCTCGGTAATCTGCTCACCAAGCCACATCAGGAACATGGTACCAGCAACCAGACTGGTCACAGCAGGCACAAAGAAGGAAACCCCTGCTCCCAGCGTGATGCCCTGGCTAACCAGACCGACGCACATGCCAACTGCCTGTACAAAGCCAAGCACAACAGTTGCGTAACGGGTGTACTGGTTGATCTTGCGACGACCAGACTCCCCTTCCTTCTTCAGCGCCTCCAGCGGCGGATAAACCGTCGCCATCAACTGCATGATGATGGAAGCCGAAATATACGGCATGATGCCAAGCGCCAGAATCGACATGCGCTCCAGCGCGCCACCCGAGAACATGTTGAACAGGCTAAGGATCGTGTCCTTGTTCTGCTCGAACAGTTGCGCGAGACGCTCCGGGTTAATACCCGGCACCGGAATGTGCGCACCAAGGCGAAACACCACCAACGCCATGATCAGGAAACCGATCCGGCGCCAGAGCTCGGTGAGACCCTGCTGCATGCCCGGAGACTGCATCATCTCGCGAGCTTGTTGGCTACGGGGAGGGTTCGCCATGAGCGATTATTCCTCGACCTTGCCGCCGGCAGCTTCAATGGCAGCACGGGCACCCTTGGTGACCTTGAGACCCTTGACGGTCAGTGCGCGCGACACGTCGCCCGACAGAATGACGCGAGCAGAGGTCATGTCCTTACGCACCACGTTTGCCGCTTTCAGCGACTCAAGGCTGACAACGTCACCCTCAACATAGGCGATCTCGGACAGGCGCACTTCGGCAACCTTCAGCGCTGCAAGATTGGTAAAGCCAAACTTTGGCAGACGGCGATACAGAGGCATCTGGCCGCCTTCGAAGCCAGGGCGTACCTTGCCCTTGCCACGGGAAGACTGACCTTTTACACCGGAACCACCTGTCTTGCCGAGGCCAGAGCCGATACCACGACCGTGACGACGAGCTTCTTTCTTGGAGCCAGGAGCCGGGCTGAGTTCGTTAAGATGCATGATTAACCCTCCACCTTCACGAGGTAGTAAACCTTGTTGATCATGCCGCGGTTCGAAGGCGTATCCAGCACTTCAACGGTATGACCGATACGGCGCAGGCCCAGACCCTGCAGGCAGAGCTTGTGATTCTTCAGCTTGTGCGCGCCAGAGCGCACCTGGGTAACCTTGATGGTCTTGCTCATTTGCTTACCCCAGAATCTCTTCAACCGTCTTGCCACGCTTGGCCGCCACATGCTCAGCAGAGGTCATGTTAGCCAGACCCTTGAAAGTAGCATGTACGACGTTATTGGCATTGGTGGAGCCATAGCACTTGGCGAGCACGTTGTGCACACCAGCCACTTCCAGCACTGCGCGCATGGCGCCACCAGCAATAACGCCGGTACCTTCGGAAGCAGGCTGCATGTAAACGCGTGAAGCGCCATGCTGACCAGTCACCGGATGCTGCAGAGTGGTTCCGTTAAGATCCACCTGGATCATGTTGCGACGAGCTGCTTCAAGTGCCTTCTGGATGGCAGCCGGCACTTCACGCGCCTTGCCACGACCAAAACCGACACGACCCTTGCCGTCACCAACCACGGTCAGTGCAGTGAAGGAGAAAATACGACCACCCTTCACAACCTTGGCGACGCGATTAACCTGAACCAGCTTCTCCACGAAGCCTTCATTCTGCTGCTGCTCAAGCTTTGCCATGATACTAACCCTTAGAATTCCAGACCGGCTTCGCGTGCCGCGTCAGCCAGAGCCTTGATGCGGCCGTGATACTTGAAGCCGGAGCGATCGAAGGCAACAGCCGTTACACCAGCAGCCTTTGCGCGCTCAGCCACCAGAGCACCAACCTTCTTGGCTGCATCAACATTACCTGTTGCGCCTTCACGAAGGGCAGCATCAAGTGTCGAAGCCTGAGCCAGAACAGTAGCGCCATCGGCAGCAATCACCTGGGCGTAAATGTGGCGTGGCGTACGGTTGACACACAGACGAACAGCGCCAAGCTGACGGATTTTGAGGCGCGTGCTGCGCGAACGGCGCAGGCGGGCTTCTTTCTTTTCGTTCATGATATCAACCCTTATTTCTTCTTGGCTTCCTTACGCAGGACAGTCTCATCCGCGTAACGAACACCCTTGCCCTTGTACGGTTCCGGCGGACGGTAACCACGTACGTTGGCGGCGACCTGACCCAGCAGCTGCTTGTTGCTGGACTTCAGGATGATTTCAGTCGGCGTCGGCGTTTCCGCAGTAACACCTTCCGGCAGTGCGTATTCGATCGGGTGCGAGTAGCCAAGCGCCAGGCTGAGAACCTTGCCCTTTGCCTGCGCCTTGTAGCCCACACCAATCAGCTGCAGCTTGCGCTCAAAACCAGCCGACACACCGATTACCAGATTATTGACCACTGCACGTGCAGTACCGGTCTGCATCCAGCCAGCCTGCGAGGTTTCACGCGGGCTGAAAGAAAGCACACCATTGTCATTCTTGACATCAACCAGCCCATTCAAAGTGTGACCCAAGGAGCCCTTGGCACCCTTCACTTCGATCAGCTGGCCATTAATTGTCACTTCCACGCCTTTTGGCAGGGTGACTGGAGCCTTAGCTACGCGAGACATCGTTATTCCCCCTTACGCCACAAGCGCGATGACTTCACCGCCCAAACCCGCAGAGCGAGCGGCGCGATCAGTCATGATGCCCTTGCTGGTGGAGACAATCAGGATGCCCAGACCCTGCTTGACGCGAGGCAGATCATCCTTGCCCTTGTAAATACGCAGACCAGGGCGGCTGACACGACGGATCTCTTCGATTACCGGCTTGCCTTCATAATACTTCAGGCTGATGCTGAGAGTCGGCTTCTTCTCGCCATCTACATCAGCAGACGCAATGTAGCCTTCATCCATCAGCAGCTTGGCAATTGCCAGCTTGAGCTTGGATGCGGGCATGGAAACCGCAGACTTGTTCGCCCGTTGCGCATTACGAATACGCGTCAACATGTCGGCGACAGTATCTTGCATGCTCATTAAAACTTACTCCTGATTACCAGCTGGCCTTGACGACGCCTGGCACATCGCCACGCATCACGGCTTCACGCAACTTAATACGACTCAGACCAAACTTGCGGAAAAAGCCGTGAGGACGACCAGTCAGGCCGCAGCGATTACGCTGACGAACCGGGCTTGCATCACGCGGCAGAGACTGCAGCTTCAGGGTTGCCGCCCAGCGATCTTCATCACTGGCGTTCGGGTTCTTGATGATCGCCTTCAGCTCAGCGCGAACCTTGGCATACTTGGCCACGGTCTTGGTGCGCTTTTCTTCGCGATTGATCATGCTCTGCTTGGCCATGGGTCACGCTCTCACTTGAAAGGGAAGCCAAAGGCACGCAGCAGTGCGCGACCCTGGTCATCATCCGCTGCGGTGGTGGTGATGGTGATATCCATGCCACGCAGCTTGTCAATCTTGTCATACTCGATTTCAGGAAACACGATCTGTTCCTTGAGACCCATCGAGTAGTTTCCGCGACCATCAAAGGCCTTGGCACTGAAGCCGCGGAAATCACGAATACGAGGAATCGTGATGGCAATCAGACGATCCAGGAATTCGTACATCATGTCACCGCGCAGGGTGACCTTGCAGCCAATCGGCCAGCCTTCACGAATCTTGAAGCCGGCAATAGACTTGCGTGCAAGCGTAATAATGGGTTTCTGGCCAGAAATCAGCTGCATATCGGCCACGGCACCATCGATAAGCTTCTTATCCTGGCTGGCGCCGCCCACTCCCATATTCAGAGTAATCTTCGTGATGCGGGGAACCTGCATCACATTCTCGAGACCGAGCTCTTCTTTCAGCTTGGCGGCGATCTCGTTCTTGTAAACACTTCTCAGTCTGGCCATCTCAACCAACCTTCTTATTTCACGTCTACTACTTCGCTGCTGGATTTGTAGACGCGCACTTTCTTGCCGTCTTCCAGGAGCTTGTAGCCGATGCGATCCGCCTTCTGCGTTGCCGCATTGAAGAGGGCCACATTAGAGATATGCAGCGAGGCTTCCTGCTCCACGATACCACCCTGGGTACCACGAGCCGGATTGGCCTTGACATGCTTCTTGACCATATTGATACCGGCAACGACGACACGCTCGTCCAGCATGCGCACGATCTTGCCGCGCTTGCCCTTATCCTTGCCAGTAATCACGATGACTTCGTCATCACGCTTCAGTTTTGCCATGACATCGTACCTTAGAGCACTTCAGGCGCCAGCGAGATGATCTTCATGAACTGCTCAGTACGCAGTTCACGCGTCACCGGCCCGAAAATACGGGTGCCGATCGGAGCCTTCTGGTTGTTGAGAATCACGGCGGCGTTGTCATCAAAACGGATGAGTGAACCGTCAGGACGGCGAATACCCTTGCGCGTACGCACAACAACGGCATTCATCACGTCGCCTTTCTTTACCTTGCCGCGGGGAATTGCTTCCTTCACGGCGACCTTGATGATGTCACCGACTGTCGCATAACGACGATGGGAGCCGCCCAGCACCTTGATACACTGGACGCGGCGTGCACCGCTGTTATCTGCAACATCGAGCATCGTTTCGGTCTGAATCATTGCTCTTCTCCAAACCCATAGGCGCCCAGAAAAAGGGCGCAAATTCTAACGTAAGAGTGACCATACCGCAACCAGCAATCAGCTGGCGGCGGTTTCCACTACCTCAACCACAGCCCACGCCTTGGTCTTGGAGATCGGACGGCACTCCGCGATCGTTACTACATCGCCTTCCTTGCACACGTTATTCTCGTCGTGAGCATGGAGCTTGGTCGACCGCGTGATGTACTTGCCGTACACCGGGTGCTTGACACGGCGCTCAATCAGCACGGTGATGGACTTGTCCATCTTGTTGCTGACTACCTTGCCGGTCAGCGTGCGCTTCAGCTTCTGTTCGGTCATGATCAGTTACCCTGCTTCTCGGTCAGTAGAGTCTTGATGCGGGCGATATCCTTGCGGACCACATCCACCTGGTGATTCTTGGCCAGCTGACCGGTAGCTTTGGCCATACGCAGGGTGAACTGCTGACGCTGCAGCGCATCGAGCTCCTTGCCGAGCTCTTCTACACTTTTCTGACGTAATTCAGTCGCTTTCATCACATCACCGTACGAGTCACGATGGTCGTCTTGACCGGGAGCTTGGCAGCAGCGAGAGCAAATGCCTCACGCGCCATCTCTTCGGACACGCCTTCAATTTCATAGAGAATCTTGCCCGGCTGGATTTCGGCCACCCAGTACTCGACATTACCCTTACCCTTACCCATACGCACTTCGAGAGGCTTCTGAGTAATGGGTTTATCCGGAAACACACGAATCCAGATTTTTCCACCGCGCTTTACACGACGTGTAATGGCACGACGGGCTGCTTCAATCTGACGGGCTGTCAAACGGCCACGCTCAACTGACTTCAGACCAATGCTACCGAAGTCAACTGTGCTGCCGCGCAGCGCCAGACCACGGTTGCGGCCCTTGTGGACCTTGCGGAACTTGGTGCGCTTAGGCTGTAACATCTCTTAACCCCTCGCTTCCTGGCTCTTGCCGCCGCGCTTGCGCGCCGGACGTGCCACGGCTTCTTCCACCGGAGCTGGCTGATTAGCCTGTTCCATGCCGCCCAGAATCTCACCCTTGAAGATCCAGACCTTCACGCCGATGCAACCATAGGTTGTTTCAGCACGCATGATGGAGTAGTCAATATCAGCGCGCAGAGTATGCAGAGGCACACGACCTTCGCGATACCACTCCGTGCGGGCAATTTCAGCACCACCCAGACGACCAGATACTTCCACCTTGATACCCTTGGCACCGGCACGCATGGTGTTCTGTACGGCGCGCTTCATGGCACGACGAAACATCACACGACGCTCGAGCTGTGAGGCAATGCCCTCAGCCACCAGACGCGCATCGAGGTCCGGCTTGCGGATTTCATCGATGTTGATCTGAACCGGCGTCTTCATCAGACGGGCGATTTCACGGCGCAGACGCTCGACGTCCTCACCCTTCTTGCCAATCACGATGCCAGGGCGAGCCGTGGAAATGGTGATACGGGCGTTCTCGGAAGGACGCTCGATCAGAATGCGGCTAACCGATGCATTCTTCAGCTTGCTATAAAGATGATCACGAACCTTGAGGTCTGTAATCAGGAAATCAGCATAATTCTTCGGGCTGGCGTACCAGTTGGAGTTATGCTTTTTTACGATACCGAGGCGGATGCCGACCGGATGAACTTTCTGACCCATTTAATTTGGCCTCACTTCTTTTCCGATACTTTCACGGTGATGTGGCAAGTACGCTTGGTGATGCGATCAGCGCGGCCTTTGGCACGCGGCATGATGCGCTTCAGCGACATACCCTCATCGACGCAGATCGTGGAGACCTTGAGCTCATCCACGTCAGCACCTTCGTTATGCTCGGCATTCGCAATTGCCGACTCGAGCACTTTCTTCACGAAGGATGCTGCCTTCTTGTTACTAAACGCGAGCGTATTCAGCGCCTTGTCAACCGGCAGGCCACGAACCTGGTCAGCGACCAGTCGGACCTTTTGGGCCGAGATCGGCGCGCCGCGGAGTTTTGCGATAGCTTCCATCTCTTACCCCTTACCGTTTGGCTTTCTTGTCAACGCCATGACCGCGATACGTGCGGGTCGGCGCGAACTCGCCAAGCTTGTGTCCAACCATGTGTTCAGAAACGAACACTGGCACATGCTGCTTGCCGTTATGCACAGCGATGGTGAGACCCACCATCTCCGGCAGAATCATTGAACGGCGCGACCAGGTCTTGATCGGCTTCTTCGAGTTGGCAGAGACCGCCGCTTCCACCTTGACCCACAGGTGGTTATCTACGAACGGGCCTTTTTTCAGAGAACGAGGCACTTTTAATCTCCCTCAACCGATTACTTGCGGCGATCGCGCACAATCATGTTGGTAGTCCGCTTGTTGCTGCGGGTCTTGTAGCCCTTGGACGGCGTGCCCCATGGCGATACCGGGTGCATGCCCTTGTTACGGCCTTCACCACCACCATGCGGGTGATCAACAGGGTTCATTGCCATACCGCGAACGGTCGGGCGAACACCACGCCAGCGCTGAGCACCGGCCTTGCCGAGGCTGCGCAGGTTGTTTTCGCTGTTTGACACTTCACCGAAGGTCGCACGGCAATCAACATGAATCTTGCGCATCTCGCCCGAACGCAGGCGAACAATGGCATATGCACCATCACGACCAAGCAACTGCGCAGAGGCACCAGCAGAGCGAGCAACCTGAGCACCCTTGCCAGCCTTCAGCTCGAGGCAGCACAGAGTGGCGCCAAGAGGCATGTTGCGCAGCGGCAGCACATTGCCGTTCTTGATCGGTGCATCATCACCAGACTGCACGGTATCGCCAACACTCATGTTCTTGAGAGCGATCACATAACGGCGTTCGCCATCAGCGTACTTCAGAAGAGCAATATGGGCGGTACGGTTCGGATCGTACTCAATACGCTCAACAACAGCAGGAATGCCATCCTTGTTGCGCTTGAAGTCAATCACGCGATACAGCTGCTTGTGACCACCACCAATGTGACGCATGGTGATGTGGCCATTATTGTTACGACCACCGGTCTTTTTCTTGGATTCCACCAGCGAAGCCAGCGGACGACCCTTGAACAGATGCGGATGGACAACCTTTTCGACAAAACGGCGACCAGGCGAGGTCGGTTTGCACTTCACGATAGGCATGACTTGTCTCCCAGCCTTACTCAGCCGCGCCAGTGAAATCGAGGTCGAAACCGTCCTTCAGGGCCACATAGGCCTTTTTGAAGTCGGAACGACGACCGAGGCTACGACCAAAGCGCTTGTTCTTGCCCTTCACCACCGTGGTATTCACGAAAGCAACCTGGACATTGAACAGCTTTTCTACGGCCTTCTTGATCTCGAGCTTGTTGGCATCGAGACGGACCTTGAACACGAACTGACGATTCGCTTCAGCTACCAGAGTAGCCTTTTCCGAAACGTGGGGCCCGAGCAGGACCTGATAAATGCGTTCCTGGTTCATCCCAATTCCACCTCAAGCTTCTTGGCAGCTGGCACAGACATCACAACCTTGTCAAAGCCAATCAGGCTGACAGGATCGAGAGCTGCCGTGTCCATAACTTCGACATGCGGCAAGTTGCGAGCAGCCAGATACAGATTTTCATCGACCGCATCAGTCACGATAAGGGCATTGGTCAGCCCCATATCACTCAACTTGGCGAGCAATTCTTTGGTGCGCGGGGCAGAAACCGAAATCTCCTCAACCAGCACCAAGCGGTCCTGACGAATAAGTTCGGACAGGATGCAACGAAGGGCGCCGCGGTACATCTTGCGGTTGACCTTCTGATCCCAGTTCTGCGGCACAGCTGCGTGAGCCTTGCCGCCGCCACGCCAGATCGGGCTACGAATCGAGCCGGCACGGGCACGGCCCGTACCTTTCTGGCGCCATGGCTTCTTGCCACCGCCACTCACTTCACCACGAGACTTCTGGGCTCTGGTACCCTGACGAGCACCGGCCAGGTAGGCATTAACCACCTGATGCACCAGCGCCTCGTTGAATTCCTTGCCGAAGGCAACTTCGGAGAGCTCGACAGCTGCTCCGGAAACAGTCTTCAGATTCACTGATTATCCCCCTCAGGCCTTCACGGTCGGACGCACAATGACGTCATTGCCTGTGGCACCCGGTACCGCGCCCTTCACCAGCAGCACGCCACGCTCGGCATCCACAGAGACCACTTCCAGCCCCTGCACGGTAACGCGCTCGTCACCCATGTGGCCGGCCATTTTCTTGCCCTTGAACACCTTACCAGGACTCTGGTTCTGACCCGTGGAGCCATGCACACGATGCGACACGGAGTTACCGTGCGTGGCATCCTGAGTACGGAAATTCCAGCGCTTTACAGCCCCCTGGAAACCCTTGCCCTTGGAGGTACCAGTAACATCAACAACCTGGCCCGCAGCAAACACGTCAACACCAATCGTGCCGCCCACAGCCAGTGCCGCAGCTTCTTCACCGGCAACACGGAATTCCCACACACCACGACCCGCAGCCACATTTGCCTTGGCGAAGTGACCGGCCTGAGCCTTGGTCACTCGCGAGGCACGGCGCTCACCCGTGGTGATCTGTACAGCCTGGTAGCCATCAGTATCCACAGACTTGATCTGGGTAATGCGGTTCGGATCGACCTCAATAACGGTCACCGGAACGGAAACACCCGCCGCAGTGAACACTCGGGTCATGCCGCACTTGCGACCGACTAATCCAATAGCCATCTTCAAACCTCTTTGCTCAAATTCTTAAGAGGAAACCTGTCAGATGCAGATCAGCCCAAGCTGATCTGGACATCCACACCAGCTGCGAGATCCAGCTTCATCAGCGCATCCACGGTCTTATCCGTCGGCTGCACAATATCAACCAGACGCTTGTGGGTACGAATTTCGTATTGATCACGCGCATCCTTGTTTACGTGCGGCGATGTCAGCACGTCAAAACGCTCAATGCGGGTCGGCATCGGGATCGGACCACACACCTGGGCGCCTGTGCGCTTGGCAGTCTCGACGATCTCGACAGCAGACTGATCGATCAGACGATGATCGAACGCCTTCAGGCGAATGCGGATTCTCTGGTTAGCCATGCCGGCAACTCCAAAAATAAGTGAAGCAAAACCCTCCACACCCCAATACAGGATCAAGGCGGAAGGTTTCAGAAACCGGTCCGGGAACGTTGCCCCGGCTGTATCACTCTACTGAAAAGCACGTATGCCTTCAGAAGGGCGCGAACTATACCGTGCTTTATAGGGCCCGGCAAGTGAAAACCACCCCCAAACTACATTTGGGGGTGGTTTTTTTCATCAAGCGATAATTTTGGCTACCACGCCGGCGCCGACGGTACGACCGCCTTCGCGAATAGCGAAGCGGAGGCCGTCTTCCATCGCGATCGGGGCAATCAGGGTCACCACCATCTTGATGTTGTCGCCTGGCATCACCATCTCGACGCCTTCCGGCAGTTCGATGGAGCCAGTCACGTCAGTCGTACGGAAGTAGAACTGGGGACGGTAGCCCTTGAAGAACGGAGTGTGACGACCGCCTTCTTCCTTCGACAGCACGTACACTTCAGATTCAAACTGGGTGTGCGGCTTGATGGAACCGGGCTTGGCCAGCACCTGGCCACGCTGCACGTCTTCACGCTTGGTGCCACGCAGCAGCACGCCGCAGTTCTCGCCGGCACGACCTTCGTCGAGCAGCTTGCGGAACATTTCCACGCCGGTGCAGGTGGTCTTCACGGTGTCCTTCAGACCCACGATTTCCACTTCTTCACC
>JBASJP010000370.1:0-4255 GCA_049655345.1 Moraxellaceae bacterium | reverse complement strand
GTGTTTGACCGCCTCCCACCGCTGAAAGGCGAGCGCTGGGTCATGGTCGGCCGTCTGGACGTAAACAGCTCCGGCTTGCTGTTGTTTACTACGGATGGCGAGCTGGCCAACCGCCTCATGCACCCCTCCAATGAAATCGAGCGCGAATATGCTGTTCGCGTGATGGGCGAGGTCACGCCAGAGATCCGTGCTGCGTTACTGGCAGGCGTGGAGCTGGAAGACGGACCCGCCAAATTCGAGCGCATTTCCGAGCTCGGCGGCGAAGGCTTCAATCGCTGGCTGCAGGTGGTAGTGAAGGAAGGGCGCAATCGTGAAGTGCGCCGCCTGTTCGAATCACAGGGCCTGAAGGTGAGTCGTTTGCTGCGCACACGCTATGGCACAGTGATACTTCCGCGCACCCTCAAGACCGGACGCCATATCGAGCTCGACAAGCACGACATTGACCCGCTGATTGAGTTGGTGCAGTTGCGCCAGCGTCGCGGCACCGGCCTCTATGGCCTGGCCAAACGCCGTGTGGAGAAAATGCAGGAGAATCCATTGCCTGCACGTCGTGGCGGGTTCTTGCGTCAGCAGAAGCGCGATGGCCGCACCAAGGATGAGTAAGGCTGCTTCATTTTTCCATGTCGCGGCAGACAGTGCATTGCGCTGGCAGGGAGTGCGGTAGTGTTTCGTCGTCACGTTTTGCCTGTCATGGTATTTGTTTTTTATCGACTGCTGCGCATGACATGGCGCGTTACCTTTGATGAGTGCCCGGCATTCCGCAGAGCGCTGGATAATCACGATCCGGTTGTTATTGCCCACTGGCATGGGGATGAGCTGGGTCTGATTCATCTGGTCAGGCGTTATCGTATAGCCACAATCACATCAACCAGCAAGGATGGCGAGTTGATGAACCGCGTGCTGGTCTGGCTGGGTGCGGCAACAGCGCGAGGCTCATCGACTCGTGGTGGCGCCAATGCAATGCGCGGCCTGATTTCCCACTGCCGGAAAAACGGAAACAACGTCTCGTTTGCCGTCGATGGTCCCAAGGGGCCAATCCACAAGGTCAAGCCTGGTGTTTTTGAGTTTTCAAGGCTCATGCAGGCGCCCATTTTTGTCGCATCCATCGGTATTTCACGCCCATGGGTATTTCATCGGTCCTGGAACAAGGCTGTACTGCCAAAGCCGTTTTCCCGGGTTCATGTGCGCATTGCCGAGGGCATGCCCGTGATTACCCGCGATCAGGATGCGCGAGAGGTTGCGCTGGCTGCACAACTGGAACAGATGCTGCATGAGGGGCAGGGGATTGCTGCTGGCGCTATTTCCTGAGTGCATCGTCATCAATACCTGCATAAAAAAACAGGCCGCAATGGCCGGTTTTTTTATTGCCGATGCCGTCACTTACGTTGACTGCGCATCCAGCGACTGGCCCGTAACACCAAGACTGTCAGGCCCCATCAGGTACAGGTAAAGAGGCATGATGTCATCCGGCAGTTTTACAGAGGCAGGGTCTTCACCTGGATAGGCGGACGCACGCATGGTCGTTCTTGTGGCGCCGGGATTTATGCAATTGACGCGAATGTTGCTGGTGTTCATCAGCTCATCCGCGAGCATACGGGAGAGGCCTTCTATGCCGCACTTTGATACGGCGTAGGCACCCCAGAAGGCGCGCGCGCGTCGTCCCACCGAGCTGGTCGTGAAAACGATTGATGCATCCGGAGACTGCTTCAGCAAAGGCAGCAATGCCTGTGTCAGTAACAGCGGGGCACGCAGGTTGACCTTCATCACCGTGTCCCACGTATCCGGGTCATACATTTCCAGCGGGGTGATGTCACCCAGCACGCCTGCGTTATGCAGGATGCCATCAAGATGACCAAACTCACTCTCGATGGTATCGGCCAACTGCCGGTATTCTTCCGAGCCAGCTATCGAAAAATCAACCGGGACCAGTGCGGGCTGCGGATCACCATTAGCTTCAATTTCGTCGTAAACCTTTTCCAGCTTGGCCAGCGTGCGCCCGGCCAGCACAACGGTAGCGCCATGGGCGGCCAGTGCTTTTGCCGCCGCACGACCAATGCCATCACCAGCACCCGTGACCAGAATGACACGGTCGGCCAGCAGGCCGGGAGGCGCTTCATAGTTGTTCATCAGTTTTCCCCTGTGTCCGGGTCCGGTTTATTCAATGCCAAGCAGGCGGGAGAGCTCAAAAACCGAGTCGACCAGATAATCTGCATGCCAGTCGGCCGGATTGTCACCATCCTGGATGTAGCCGTAGCTGACCGCTACGGTCGTCATGCTGGCGGCACGGCCTGCCTCAATGTCCCGCACATGATCGCCCACGTACAGACACCGCTCAGGATTGATACCAAGTGCCTTGGCCGCCTTGAGCATGGGCTCAGGGTGCGGTTTGGTGTGGGTCACCATGTCAGGACAGATGGTGACGCTGCAACGCGTATCAAGCTTGAGTGCCTTGAGCAGCGGCATGGTGTAGAGGCTGGGCTTGTTGGTAACAATGCCCCAGGGAATGCCGAGTGCTTCAAGCCCGGTCAGCAAGGTATCCATGTCGGGAAACAACCGGGTTTCATCCGCCAGATGATGCAGGTAGTTGCTGAGAAACTCTTGCCGGATACCCTCGAACTCGACCGAATCCACCGGATAACGGTCAGCAAAGCCCAGTGCCACTACCGCGCGGGCGCCCTGCGAGACGGACGCGCGAATGGTTTCGTACGGCAAGGGCTGCCGTCCATGGGCCGCAAGCTGATGATTCAGTACACCAGCAAAGTCAGGCGCGGTATCTATCAGGGTGCCATCCAGATCAAACAGCACGGCCTCCGGGCGTGGCATCAGTCAGCGCCCTCATCATTTGTTGCATCAGGACGCGTTGTGGCAATCATGTAGTTCACATCCACATTCGGCCCAAGCCAGTAGCGGCGCGTCAGCGGGTTGTAATGCAGTCCGGTGATATCCGTCATGTCGAGGCCGGCAGCACGTACCCAGCTGGCCAGCTCGGAGGGCTTGATGAACTTGGCATAGTCATGGGTGCCGCGGGGCAGCATGCGCAGGATGTACTCGGCCCCGAGAATGGCAAATGTGTAGGCTTTGGGATTGCGGTTGATCGTGGAGAAAAACACCTTTCCCCCCGGCTTGACCAGGTCGAGGCAGGCCTTCACCACGGCAGCCGGATCCGGCACATGCTCAAGCATCTCCAGACACGTCACCACATCAAAAGAGGCGGGGCGTTCCGCGGCCAGTTCCTCCACGGGAATTTGCCGGTAGTCAACCTTCTGGCCGCTCTCGATCAGGTGAAGCCGAGCCACGTACAGTGGTGCAGCACCCATGTCGATCCCGGTCACAGTAGCGCCACGACGGGCCATGCTCTCGGAAAGAATGCCACCACCACACCCCACATCCAGGACGGTTTTGCCTGCCAGTCCGGCGCGCTCATCAATCCAGTTCAGGCGCAGGGGATTGATGTCATGCAGGGGCTTGAATTCGGAATGAGGATCCCACCAGCGCGAGGCCAGTGCCTCGAATTTGGCGATTTCAGACGGGTCGACATTCGGGGTGGAGGCCGCCATGCCGTGCTCCTTGCGAAGGGGGTGGATTAGGGTCTGAAAGTATACCGGGAAGCGGCCGGCAAGGGGGAGGAAAAATACTGCTGTCAGGAGTGGCCAATGTTAGCTAACCCCATGATTTTTTGGTACTCTTGGCCCTTTCCCGGGAACCACCCGCAAGCCGGCTTCAGACTGGCAAATACACGGGTCTGGTTGGGTTATGAGAAAGGAGTCGGGGACGCTGATGACCGAATTTGCCAAAGAAATCCTGCCGGTCAATATCGAAGACGAATTGCGCCAGTCCTACCTTGATTACGCCATGAGCGTGATCGTGGGCCGTGCCTTGCCAGACGTGCGTGACGGCCTGAAGCCGGTCCACCGTCGCGTGCTGTTTGCCATGCACGAACTGGGTAACGACTGGAACAAGGCCTACAAGAAATCAGCCCGTGTGGTCGGTGACGTGATCGGTAAATACCATCCGCATGGCGATACGGCTGTATATGACACCATCGTACGCATGGCGCAGCCTTTCTCTCTGCGCTACATGCTGGTGGATGGCCAGGGCAACTTCGGTTCGATTGATGGCGATAACGCCGCCGCCATGCGTTACACCGAAGTACGCATGACCCGGCTTGCGCATGAACTGCTGGCCGATCTCGACAAGGAGACGGTGGACTGGGTGCCGAACTACGACGGCTCCGAGATGATTCCTGCCGTCATGC
>JBASJP010000369.1:0-6756 GCA_049655345.1 Moraxellaceae bacterium | reverse complement strand
CGCGTGGTGGAGGCATCGGCCTGGGTGAACTGCTCGAAAAGATGAACCTGTTTTTCCTTCGAGATGCCGATGCCGGTATCCGTCACGGCAAGCCGGATCAGGGCTTCGTCGCTGCTGCAGCTTTCTGCACTGATATCAATCAGGACGTGACCGTGGCTAGTGAACTTGACGGCATTACCAAGGAAGTTGAGCAGGATCTGCCGGATGCGGCCAACGTCACCCAGCAGCAGGCGAGGGCAGTCCGGCGCATAGCGCAGGATGAGTTCGATGTTTTTTTCCTGTATCTGCGGCAGCAACAGGTCGCTGACATCATCAATGGCCTGGCCCAGGTCAAACGGTACTGACTCGATGGTGAGTTTGCCGGCCTCGATTTTTGAAAAATCGAGAATCTCGTTGATGATGGTCAGCAATGCCTGTCCGGAATGGTACAGCGTGCGCACATAATCGCGCTGCTCGTTGTCCATGTCGGTTTCCATCAGCAACTGGGCCATGCCCAGTACGCCATTCATGGGCGTGCGGATTTCATGGCTCATCGTGGCCAGGAACTGGCTTTTGGCCTGGGTAGCGGATTCGGCAGTATCCTTGGCAGAAATAAGTGCCTGTTCCGCTTCCTTTCGTGCGGAAATGTCGTTGATGGTGCCGGAGGCGCCAATCGGCATGCCTTTCTCATCGCGAAGGATGGTGGACCAGATTTCGGCCCACCGAATGTTTTTCTGCCGCGTCACGAACCGGACTTCAATGCGCGTGCTTTCAATTTCAAGTTGCAATACCGGCAGCAGGCCGTTGATGGCCGCTTGAAGGTCATCCGGATGGGCAAAGCTGACACTTGGTCGCCCCAGTGACTCTGCGATGGTGTAGCCGGTTATTTCTTCCCATGCCGGGTTAAGGAACGTCCAGCGGCCTTGCATGTCGGTCTGGAAAATCACTTCGCGTACGCTGTTGACCACGCGGCGATATTGCGCCTCGGACTGCAGGATCTTGCGGCTTTGTTCGTAGAGGCGGTCGGCAGACTGGTTGAGGGCTTCGTTCAGCTCATTGATCTCGCGAGTGAACGAGTTGACGTGAATTTCACGTTTTTGCTGATACACATCCATGTCCTGGGCAAAGGCAATCAGACGGCGCAACTGATGAATGGGGCGATGCAGCAGGCCAAGAAAGTAGAGGGCCGAAAATATGGCCAGCAACAAGCCCGTGCCGATTTCTGCACGTAGCACGGCGAGATAGCGTTCGGACTGTGCCGAGTAGTCGTATTGCATGTAGACCCAGCCCTGATCAGACACGGCCTCCCATAATTCATACTGGTCGCCACTGCGGTGCATGGAGGGCTCGTTAGTGTGCGGGGGCTGCATCTGCTTTGGTCCGAAGACTTCCTGTGGCGTGCCGCCGGGCTTGTGGACGACATCGCTGATGATACGTCCCTGGTTGTCGGTCACCAGAATGCGGCGTACTTCAGGAAACTCTGCCGTGTGCAAAAGAAGCTCGCGAATTTCATCGTAGTTGGCCAGCAGGATGTCGCGATAGGAAGCGGAGGCAAAGTTCCTGATGATGATGTTTGCCTTGGCCAGTGCCGACTCTTCCTGCAGCGTTGTCTGCTTCTGGTAGATGACGTAACCGAATACTGCGAGCGCCACCAGCAGTGACAGTGCGGACAGCGCAGCGACCTGCTGGTTGAAGCCACGCGGTAACAGATAGTGCCAGGGTCGGCGTGTGAGCTCACGGCGTCTCATGGGCTGTCTCGTTGCCATGCAGTGTGCTGAAGATGCCGTAGTCCTTTTCCAGATCGGCTTCGGTGATGTTGGGCATCAATGCAGCGTCGAGCAGCGCGGGATGTGTTGTCTTCAGGTGCTGAAAGGCCGTTTTCATCTTGATGGAGGCTTCTGCCGGCACGTGCTGCGCGCTGGCAAAAGCCGGGCCTGGCGTCGGTATTGTGCGGTAAATGACGCGCAGTTGCTGCTCCATTCCGGGCGGGATGAGCTTCATGCTGTAATCGTTGCTGATGACGGCGTCCAGCTTGCCCAGCATGACGCCGCGCACGCCGTTTACATACGTGCGCTGTGGCCGGAGCAGGGGCTGTATTTTCGGGTCTTTCAGTGAATGTCTGAGCACTATGATGGTTGTGATGTCACTGCCGCTGGGAAACGCCAGCGTACGACCGCCCAGATCATTGAGGGATTGTATCTGGCTGTTCTTGCTAACCAGTACCAGCCCTGCCATGGGGGCTGCGTCGCGCAGCAGCGGCTGGTAGCGCGGACGCACCTTCCACAGCTGGTAAGGACCGATCATGGCGAAGTCGGGCTCACCCTGTATCAGCCCTTCCTCGAACTGTTCGTTGTCTTCATAGAACCGGAAGTGGAGGGTGAATCCGGTATCTCGACTCAACTGGTCCAGCAGGGGTTGCCAGCGGCGTTTGGTCTCGGTGGCGGGGAGGGCAGGGGCAACAGACACGGTATAGACTGCCGCTGCCGCCTGAGCCGGCTCGTGGAAAGTGGCGAGCAACGAACCCAGCAGCATGCATGCACACAGCCAGTGGCGAGTGACAGGCATGACGCATCCTTGGTCTGATCTTATTCCGAGAGGTTACCACCACCGGCCGGTGCCGTGGAGGCAGCGGATGACAGTACGTCGGCCAGAGCGTCCTCCAGTGCCCAAAGTCGGTCCTGGCCCCAGACGGTGCACTGGCCTGTCGGGGTGTTCAGGTGCAGGACCGGCACACCCCACAGGCCCAGTGTGTCCAGTGCCTCGCGATTGGTCGTGGCCATGGCCTGCCAGGCGGTGCTTTTCAGTTCCGGGTTCAGCGTTGCCCAGTCCAGTCCGGCGGCCGTGACGAGTCGGTGCAGGGCGGCGTCCGTACTGACGTCGGCACCTTCGGCCCAGATGCCGCGGGCAATGGTGAGCAGGTAGTCTTTGGCATGACCTGACGCCTGTACTGCCGGGAACAGGGCCATGCAGCGTTCTACACCGGTGCCTACCGGGTCGCAGACGCGCCCGAAGGGAATGCCCAGCCGCTCGGCCTCGCGCGCGGCATCCAGCAGGATGTACATGCGCTTGTCCCGCGGAACCGGCAGGCCGCGCATCACCATGGGCAATACCGGCCGGAAGCGCAGGTCCAGACCGTAGTGTTCTGCCAGATCAATCACGCGCGTCAGTGCGAGGTAGGAATACGGACTGCGGAAGGAAAAGTAGAACTCCAGCGGCAGATGCAGGGCGCGCAGGGTGGCCAGATCGCCCGGATCACTCACCAGATAGTCGGTGCCGGCATGGCCGGACTCGAACGGCAGCGGGGTGTCATTGAGCGCAAAGTCATGCGCAAACCGTGCGGTGCCCAGTTGCTGCAGGCGTGCGGCGAGGTAAGGCAGACGGTCAATGCCCCAGTACCACTCGCCGCCATAATGCAGCATGGCCGGCTGGTAATGGCCCAGTTGGCGCAATGCCTGCTGGTTATCCGCCAGCTGACGCTGGGCCTGCGGGCCAGGCATGAGCGGGAATCGCGATACCAGCGTGGCGAGCTTCTTGTGATAGCCCCGCCAGAGTGCGCCGAGCACCTGCTTTGCCATGGGCAGGAAGGTGGCGGGCGCTTGGTGGGTGTGGGCCATCAGCAGTCGTGTGGCCTGGTCGCAGTCTGCGGCATCGGGCGCGGTGCATGACTCGGGGAAGTCGAGTGCTTGCCGGCGTGCGAGGCGTGCCGCATCCTGACGGGCATAGGCGGCCAGTTGCCCGGGCGCTGGCGTGGTGGCGGGATCATGGCTGCTGATCAGATGGATGCGCAGGGTGACATCAAAATGCGCAAGGAAACGCGGCAGGACCTGCACCAGCAGGTAGCTGTAGGGATCGTCGACGCGCAACCATACCGACAAGACATGCGGCTGCGCGCCCAGTTTGCGCTTGGCTTCCTGCAGTTTGCGCAGGCTTTGTCGGGTGCGCGGACTGGTCAGCAGTGCGGCCAGTCGGGGCTGGAAAAACTTGCCGGGCGACATCGGGTTGACCTTTTAAGGGCGGCTTTCAAGGGCAGGAGCAGATTGTAGTAACAACAGGCATCGCAATAAAAAACGGGAGCACTTCAGGCTCCCGTTTTTTATCTCACAGATACTTGTCCGTGACAGCCCCTTCCGAGGCACTGCTGACCGTTTTGGCGTACTTGGCCAGCACGCCGCGGGTGTATTTCGGGGCCGGGCGCTGCCATTTGGCCTTGCGTGCCGCCATTTCTGCGTCGCTGATGCCGACACTGATTTCACGGGTTTCGGCATCAATGATGATGCGGTCGCCGTTCTGCAGCAGCGCAATCGGACCACCGTCAAACGCTTCCGGCGTCACGTGACCCACCACAAAACCGTGCGAGCCGCCGGAGAAGCGGCCATCGGTGATGAGTGCGACTTCCTTGCCGAGGCCCTTGCCCATGACGGCCGAGGTGGGCGACAGCATTTCACGCATGCCGGGACCGCCCTTGGGGCCTTCGTAACGGATCACGATGACTTCGCCGGCCTTCACTTCGCCGTTGAGAATGCCGGTGAGGGCGTGTTCTTCGCTTTCGTAGACGCGCGCCGTGCCTTCAAAGCGCAGACCTTCCTTGCCGGTGATCTTGGCCACCGCACCGGTGGGCGAGAGGTTGCCGTTGAGCACGACCAGGTGCGAGTCCTTCTTGATGGGCTTGTCGAAGGGCATGATGACCTGCTGGCCTTCCGGGTAGTCCTTCACGTTCGCCAGGTTTTCCGCCAGGGTCTTGCCGGTAACGGTCATTACGTCACCGTGCAGCATGCCGGCATCCAGCATGCGCTTCATCAGGGGCTGGATGCCGCCAATGGCGACGAGTTCGCTCATCATGTACTTGCCGCTCGGACGCAGGTCGGCTACCACCGGGGTGATGTCGCCCAGACGCACGAAATCCTCCAGGGTGAGATCGACATCGACCGCATTGGCCATGGCGAGCAGGTGCAGCACGGCATTGGTGGAGCCGGCGAGGGCGATCACGACACGGATCGAGTTCTCGAAGGCCTTCTTTGTCATGATGTCGCGTGGCTTGATGTCCTGCTTGAGCAGTTCCAGTACCTGCTGGCCGGCGCGGAAGCAGTCGGAGGTCTTGTCGGTGCTGATGGCATCCTGCGCAGAGGAGCCGGGCAGCGACATGCCCAGGGCTTCAATGGCCGAGGCCATGGTGTTGGCGGTGTACATGCCACCACAGGAGCCGGCACCGGGAATGGCCACTTCCTCGATCTGCTTTACCTGGATTTCGTTCAGTTCGCCCTTGGCGTGCTGACCCACCGCTTCGAACACGGAAATGATGTCGGTGTGACCGGCGCCCGGCTTGATGGTGCCGCCGTAAACAAAGATCGACGGACGATTCAGGCGTGCCATGCCGATGATGCAGCCGGGCATGTTCTTGTCGCAGCCACCGACGGCGACGATGCCGTCAAAGCCTTCGCAACCGGCCACGACTTCAATGGAGTCGGCAATCACTTCGCGCGACACCAGCGAATACTTCATGCCTTCGGTGCCGTTGGCGATGCCGTCGGAAATGGTGATGGTGTTGAAGATGACCGACTTGCCGCCGGCAGCATCGGCACCCTTGCCGGCTTCTTCCGCCAGCTTGTTGATGTGCATGTTGCAGGGCGTGACCATGGCCCAGGTCGAGGCGATGCCGATCTGCGGCTTCTTGAAATCGGCATCGGTAAAGCCGACCGCACGCAGCATGGCGCGACCCGGCGCGGCTTCAATGCCGTCGACCACTTCGGAAGAATATTTGCGGAGGTTGCTGAGATCGTCGTTGTTGCTCATGTCAAAAAATTCCGTAAAGAAAACAGGTTTGCTGCGGCAGTAGTGCAGGCCACTGCCGCAGGTAAAACAATCAGAGGGTCTTGCTGAAGACCTGCGAGTTGCGCTGGAAGTTGTACAGTTCCTTGCGCTCGGTCGGCAGGTCGTCCACCGAGGCGGCGGTAAAGCCGTGCTCGATGAACCACAGCGCCGTGCGCGTGGTCAGTACAAACAGCTTGCGCAGGCCCTTGCCGGCAGCACGCTTTTCCAGGAACTCCAGCAGCTCGCTGCCACGATCACCCTTGCGGTAGTTCGGGTGCACGGCCACGCAGGCAATTTCACCGGAGGCCGGATTTTTTTCATCAGCCGGCAACGGGTACAGCGCGGCGCAACCGACCACCATGCCGTCACGCTCGATCACGACAAAATGATTGATTTCGTTCTCGAGGCGTTCGCGCGAGCGACGCACCAGGATGCCTTCTTCTTCGAGCGGACGCAGCAGTTCGATCATGCCGCCGATGTCCTCGATTTCCGCCTCGCGGATTTCTTCGTAGGGGTCGTGCGTGATCAGTGTGCCGGAACCGTCACGGGTGAACAGTTCCTGCAGCAGGGCGCCGTCACGCACATAGGAAATGATGTGTACGCGGTTGACGCCGCCACGGCAGGCTTCCGAGGCGGCATGCATGTAGCGCAGCAGTTCGTTGTCGAGTTTCTTGCCGCGCAGGTACTGATCCACTTCATTCGGGATCATTTCACGCAGCAGGCGGTCGTCCTGGGCCTGGATGCCGTCACGCTCGCCCAGACAGATCAGTTTGTCGGCCTTGAGTGCAATCGCGGCGCTGACGGCGACGTCTTCGGCCAGCAGGTTGAACACTTCACCGGTTGTGGAGTAGCCGGTCGGGCCGAGAATCACGATGTGGTGATTCTCCAGGTTCTTGTTGATGGCCTCGATGTCGACCGAGCGCACTTCGCCGGTCAGGCCGTAGTCGATGCCGTCGCGCACGCCATACG
>JBASJP010000368.1:0-7922 GCA_049655345.1 Moraxellaceae bacterium | reverse complement strand
CTTTGACGGCAAGCGTTATCTGGATGCCGTGAGTTCGTGGTGGGTCAACCTGTTCGGTCATGCCAACCCGCGCATCAATACAGCCCTGAAAGAGCAACTGGACTCGCTGGAGCATGTGATTCTGGCGGGCTTCACTCACGAACCGATTGTCGAGCTGTCCGAGCGACTGGTCGCATTGGCACCCGAAGGGCTGACGCGCTGCTTTTATGGTGACAATGGTTCCGCCGCCACCGAGATTGCGCTGAAAATGAGCCTGCACTTCTGGCGTAACAGCGGCAAACCGGAAAAGACACGTTTCATCTGCCTGGAAAACGGCTACCACGGTGAAACCCTCGGCAGCCTGAGCGTCACCGACATTCCCCTCTTTTCCGCCACCTACGCGCCGCTGCTCAAGGAGCACCTGCGTGCACCGTCGCCCGACTGCTCACGGCGTGAGCCCGGCGAGACCTGGGAAAGTCATTCCCGGCGCCAGTTCGAGGCCATGGAAAAACTCTTGCAGCAGCATCACCACGAAGTGGCGGCCGTGATTGTCGAGCCCCTGGTGCAGGGCGCGGCCGGCATGAAAATGTATCACCCGGTATACCTCACCCTGTTACGCCAGGCCTGCGATCATTACTGCGTGCACCTGATTGCCGATGAAATTGCCGTGGGCTTTGGCCGCACCGGCACCATGTTTGCGTGCGAACAGGCCGGCATCACACCGCATTTCCTCTGCCTCTCCAAAGGCCTCACCGGCGGCTACCTGCCCATGTCGGTCGTCATGACCACCGATGCAATCTACGCCGCATTTTATGATCGCTACGAAACACTGAAAGGATTCCTGCATTCGCACAGCTACACGGGCAATGCACTGGCCGCACGTGCCGCCCTCGCCTCCCTCGATATTTTTGCCAGCGACAACATTATCGAAAAAAACCGCGAGCTGGCGCGCGTGATGGCAGAGGCACTGGCACCGCTGCAGGACCACCCGAATGTGCTGGAAGTGCGCCAGACCGGCATGATCGCTGCCGTGGAGCTGGTCAGGGACAAGACGTCACGCGAGCCCTTCGACTGGCGCGAGCGTCGCGGCCTGCAGATATTCGAGCACGCCCTGGCTAACGGCGTCCTGCTGCGCCCCATCGGCAACGTGGTGTATTTTGTGCCGCCGTATGTGATCACACCGGACGAAATCCGCTTCATGGTGCAGACGGCCATTGCCGCCATTGACGTTGCCATGAGTGCCACCGCAAGCTCCAGCGCACACGACAATCTTTATATCCCCTGAAAAACTGATGCAGATGAACTCACAGATACAATCGCAGGGCCAGACCGTGCTCACTGGTACACTAGACCAGCAGACCATCACTACCGATGACAGCGGCTTGCTGCTCTGGAAAGACGTGCAGCAGAACACCCTGCGCAAGACGGTGCTCTGGGGCGGCGTTCTCATGTTGCTGCCACTCGCGATTCTGTGGCTGGCCACGGGCTTTAGCGGAACGGTGCAGGCCCTTCTCGCCATCACCCTGCTGCTGGCCGGCCTCATCGCCTGGGCATCACGCTCCGGCGCCAAACAGTTCAGCCGCCATTACGACCAGTCCCTGGTCGTCACCCGCAAGGGACTGGTACAGGTGATTGCCGGCAAACCCAAACGCATCCTGCCCTATGACAACATGTGGCTTGGTCCGGATCGTCTCGTCATCGGCCGCAAGGACATGCCCTTCCGCATGAAATCGATGGCCCGCGAGTTTTCGCTGTGGCCATCCGCCGACATGCAGCGCCTGCTTTCACCGCACATCGCCCCGGAAAAACAGTTTTCCTCCGACAATGAAATGCTGATGTTCATGCTGCGACGCTTTCATGGTTATGCCGTACAGCGTGTTGTCCGGAAAATACTGTTTTACATCGCCGTCATCGGGCTACTCTTTGGCAAGCTGATTGCCAAGGTGGGCGTTCTTTTCAATCTGTTCTAGGCCAACTGCATGCGCTTTTATATCGACGCCGAACTTGACCAGAATGAACTGCAGCTGCCGGAAGATGCAGCGCACCACCTCGTGCGTGTCCTGCGCGCCAGCCCTGGCGACCAGCTGACGCTGTTCAATAACCGGGGAGGTGCCTACGAGGCAGAGCTGATTGATGCCGGAAAAAAATCGGCGCGGGTACGCCTGCTGAAATTTCACCCGGATGATCATGCCTCACCGCTGCACACACACCTGGGCCAGGTCATGTCACGCGGCGAGCGCATGGACTACGCCATCCAGAAGGCTACCGAACTGGGTGTCACGGAAATCACACCGCTTACGAGCGAGCGCTGCGAACTGAAGCTGCGCGGCGAAGAACGTGCCGACAAGAAGCTGGAACACTGGCGCCGCATTGCCATTGCCGCCTGCGAACAAAGCGGACGCAACCGTTTACCCGTGATCAACGAACCCATGCCGGTTGACGAGTGGGCGGCAGCAACACGGACCGACCTGCGTCTGGTACTGGCACCTGCCGTCGCGTCTGCCATGCCTCACGACATCCAGCCTGCCAGCATTGCCCTGCTGATCGGCCCCGAAGGTGGCCTGTCCGGGCGCGAAATTGCTCATGCGATTGCCAACGGGTTTCTGCCATGGCAGCTCGGTACCCGCGTCATGCGCACGGAAACCGCTCCGGTTGCGGCACTGGCCGTACTGCAGTCACGGTTTGGTGATCTCCGCTAAAACCACCGCAAGGATCAGCCATAAAAACGCCGGCAATGCCGGCGTTTTTATTAGCACTCACTGAAAAAATATCAGAATGGGCGCATGCGCTTCATGGTGCCGTCTTTCACGATGAACTGGTGCCACAATGCGCCCACCACATGCAGGGCCACCAGCGCCAGCAGCAGCGGCCACCACACATCCTCGT
Source organism: Moraxellaceae bacterium (assembly GCA_049655345.1). Classification (GTDB taxonomy): domain Bacteria; phylum Pseudomonadota; class Gammaproteobacteria; order Pseudomonadales; family Moraxellaceae; genus UBA2031. Next base: position 5,057 of record JBASJP010000368.1, on the reverse strand, counting down.
GCAGCTCCTTGATTTGCCCGGCCAGCTCCTTGTTCTCGGCAACAAAAACCGGAATTTCGACAATACCGAACCAGGACACTTCACGCCCGCCAAACTGCGACATGACCAGCCCGGACAGCGGCATCATCAACATGACAAAATAAAGTCCCCAGTGCACGGTTACCGCCAGCCGATGCTGCCAGACACTGGTCACGACCGGTGCCGGTACCGGCCCGGAGAGTCGCCAACCCAGACGGGCCCAGAACAGGAAGAACACCGAAACGCCGATGGCCTTGTGCAGGTCCATCCAGGCACCACGCTCGGGTGACCCCTTGGGAAACTCTTCATGTTGCTCGACTGCAAACCAGGCGCCGACGATCAGCAGGAACATCAGCCAGTGAAACGCCTGGGCTACCCAGCCCCAGCGCTGTTCAGAATTGCGTGCATGCATAGACACCTCCCGTGTACTACGTTCAGTCTAGGGCATCAAGATTAAGACAGGATGAAGTACGGTGGCCAATCAGGGCGCAATGCGCGCCTCAATGGCATCCAGATCAGGAATGACTGACAGCTCGCCAGCGTAGCGTACCTGCAAAAACTCCACGGGACCGACAGGCGCACCATCAAGGTCTTCCAACTGGGCAATCTTGACCTTGGCCACGCGCGGAACTCCCTGCACGGCCACGCCATAAAATGGTACCTGGGTACTGCCGGTAACCGTATTGAGAATCACGACACGCTGGTACTCGCGTGGCGTGGTTTCGCCGTTGAGGCCCTCGAAGGCAAACACCGGAATGCTCGTGTCACGCCAGGTAATGTAGCCCTGATGCCACTCGGCTGCGCCTGCGGGAGCCGGCAGCATGTCCGTTGCCGGCAACACTTCCGCCACCGTCACGTTCGGCAGCAGCAACTGGCGCCCGACAATCGGCGCCAACAGGCAGGCGATGGTTCCGGTGGTAGCACCAAGCAGCGTGGTCTGGTTGAGGGTAAGCTGGGTGGTCGCCATGTCAGGGTCCTTCAGGCCGGCATCGTGATGCGCTGGCGAATATGTTCAACAAGATGGGTCGCCAGCTCTTTGGGCGATCCATTGAAAGTCACTACACCGGTGGCGCGCATGGAGTCCGGCTGGCTGGCGCAGGCCGATGTCTCGGCTGTCTGTGCCCAGATGAAGCCACCGGCTTCCTCCAGCAAGGGACCGGAAATCGAACCATCACCGCCCATGCCACTGAATATCAGGGCACCGGCTCGATTACCAAAGCGACGGGTCACATTGGCAATCATCTGGTCAATCGAGGGAGAGTACGGGCCATCCCACTTGATATTGCGGTAGATCACCTCGCCCGTCGGGCCAAAATCAATTTCACTGCCCACCGGGGCAATCAGCAACTCGCCCGCCGTGAGGCAATCGCCTGCTGCCGCAATCTTGCAGGGCATGCCGTTATGGCGCACCAGCACATGGGTCAGGGTGTCCTGCATGCGCTCATCAATGTGTTGCGCCAGCACAAAGGCAACCGGCAGACCCTTGGGCAAGCAGTCCAGGAATTCCTTTACGGCGGCAGGGCCACCCAGTGATGCGGCCAGCACGACCACCAGTTCCAGCCCGTCGGGGTGATACGCCTGGATTTCCGGCGGCAACACCATCGGCTCGGCTGGCGCTGGCGGAATCTGGTGCAGGTCATTCAGCACGTCGTCCTGTACCGGCTCGCCGACAGTCTCCTTGAGCTTCACAAACACCCGCCGCTCCCAGCGCGGATAACTGCGGGCACCTTGTGGCGGTGCCTCCTCAAGGCCAAACAGGATGGGGGCCTCGGTATGGTCAAGCAGGCGATCGAGGAAATCGTCATCCTCGTCCTGCATGTCCACCACCCACACATCCAGCTCGGCACCGTCCAGCGTCTTTTCATCCAGACGCTCCGGCGAGGTATTGAGGCTCAGCTCGTAGCCATGCCCCTTTACCGTTTGCGCAAGCGCAAGCCGTTGCAGGTTGGAATCACTGACTACGCCGATGCGGGGGTTGCGACGTTCATTCATCACTGATTACCTCACCGCCGCCGCTGCAAGCAACTCGCCAATGGTCTCAAGCAACTGCTCTTCCTGGAAAGGCTTGCCCATGTAGGCATTCACACCGATCTGGAAGGCGCGCTCGCGGTGTTTTTCACCTGTACGCGACGTGATCATGATGATTGGCAGGTCTTCCAGGTTCGGGTTGTGACGCACCAGCGATGCCACTTCGAAACCGTCCATACGCGGCATTTCGATGTCGAGCAGCATGATGTCCGGGCGCGCATCTTCAAGCTTGGCAATGGCATCCATCCCGTCCTTGGCCAGCAGCACCTCGTAGCCGTGACGCTCAAGCAGACGCGAGGTCACCTTGCGCACGGTGACGGAGTCGTCGACCACCATGACCGTACGGGTACGCTTGGCTTCGGCGGCCGCCTGTGCGACGCCACCCACGGTGACGGAAATACGCGGCTGCGACAGCGATGCCGCACGCAGCATGGCGACCACGTCAAGAATGATGACCACGGAGCCGTCACCCAGAATCGTCGCGCCGGAAATGCCCGCCACGGTGGCCAGTTGCGAGCCCACCGACTTCACCACGATTTCACGCGAACCGATCAGCTGGTCCACCTGGATGGCAATGCGCTGGTCGCCACCACGGATCAGCAATACCGGCAGCGGCAACACATGTCCCACCAGGTTGGGCGACTTCACGCCGTGCACAAACTCGCCCAGATAGGACAGCTTGTAGGCAACGCCGGCATATTCAAACAACGGGGCGTCAGGCGCGTAGTAGGTTTCCAGCTCATACGGGCTGGCACGCACGATACCCTCGATCTGCGAGAGCGGAATGGCGTAACTGTCTTCGCCGATACGCACCATGAGGGCACGGTTCACGGCCACCGTGAACGGCAGGCGAACGATGAAGGTTGTACCCTGCCCGGTGACGGACTGAATGGAAACCACACCACCCATCTGCTTGATTTCGGACGTCACCACATCCATGCCAACGCCACGACCGGAAATCTGCGTCACCGCAGCGGCGGTCGAGAAACCGGCATGGAAAATGAACTGGATGACTTCCTGATCAGAGATTTCCTGGTCGGCGGTAATCAGGCCACGCTCCAGCGCTTTCTTGCGTACTGCCGGAATGTTGATGCCGCGACCGTCATCGGCCAGGGTCAGCACCACTTCACCACCCTCACGGGACAGCGTCAGTGTCACACGGCCCTGTGCCGGCTTGCCTGCTGCGGCACGGCCCGCCTGATCCTCGAGACCATGGTCAACCGCGTTACGCAGCATGTGCTCCAGCGGCGCCACAATACGCTCAAGCAGCGTACGGTCCATTTCGCCTTCTGGATTGATCACATCCAGATCGGCCGGCTTGTTCACTTCCTGACCGGTCTGACGCACGATGCGCTTCAGACGGGGCACCAGTCGCGAGAAGGGCACCATGCGGGAGTGCATCAGGCCTTCCTGCAGCTCTGTATTGATGCGGGACTGCTGCAGCAGCAATGTTTCGGTATCACGCGCCTTGTCGATCAGCGTCGACTTGAGGTCAAGCAAGTCGGAGGCAGATTCGGCCAACGCCTTGGACAGCTGGTTAAGGGACGAGTACTGGTCCATTTCCAGCGGATCGAATTCTTCGTATTTGCCACCGGTGTCCTCGTTATGGCGCGCCACGATCTGCGTTTCCATTTCCGAGTCCATGCGGCGCAGCTGGTCAGCCAGACGCTGGATGGTGGCACCCATTTCTTCCACGGTCTGGGCAAACCCGTGCACACCCATTTCCACACGGGAACGGGTAATGGAGGTTTCACCCGCCAGGTTAACCAGCTTTTCCAGCAGATCCGACGGTACGCGGATCATTTCCTGCGGGCCGCGGGCCGACGTGTCCTTGCGGAACCCCCCCAGCATGGACGGCAGCTGGACACGGGCACCGGGCTCAGCCGGTACGCGTGGCACAGCCACAGCAGGCATAACCTCGGCAACCGCTGCCGGTGCGGACGGCGCAGCGACCGGTGCCGGTTCGGCAACGGCTGCCTCGGCAGCCAGGCCTGTGCGAATGGACTTGATACCCGCCAGCACCGCATCCTGACGCACGGCAAGCCCGGCAAAAAACGCATCATCTGCCTGCTTGCTGCCATTCTGGATGGCGACAAGATCGGTTTCCCAGTCATGCGCCAGATTGCCCAGTGCCTTGAGGCCGGCCAGTCTGGCACCGCCCTTCAGCGTATGCAGATGACGCAGCAGGGCATCCATGGGCGCCGTGGCATCGCGGTTATCCAGCCACTCGGCCAGCGACGACTCGATACCTTCTGCCAGCTCTTCGGATTCCTCCAGGAAAATCTCGAGGATGTCATTGTCGACATTTTCAGGAACCGGTGCCGCTTCAATGGTCTTTGGCGCCAGCATGTCGAGTGACACCGGCTCGGGTACAGGCTCCGGCGCCACAGGCGTCAGGCTGACCGTATCCGGCGTCTCCTGGAAGTTCTCGGGGTCGGCAATATAGCGTTCGATCTGGTGCACCAGATCCGCCGTGTCGGGACAGTTGCCTGCCGACTGCAGTGAGTCCACTGCGGCCGCCAGACGGTCATGGCAACGGTTAAGCAGGCCGAACAACGGCTCCGTCGCACTCATACGACCATCACAGAGCGCCTCGTAGAGGTTCTCCATGTGATGGGCAAGATCACCCAGGGCGGCAATCTCGGCCATGCGGGCACCACCCTTCAGGGTGTGCAGGCCACGCTGGAGTTGCTGTACCGGCAGGGAGTTATTCGTGTCGCGGCGCCATTCAGCCAGCTGCATGCTGGTGTCATCAACAATCTCTGCCGCTTCTTCCAGAAAGATTTCCAGCAGCTCGGGATCAAAAGCTTCCTCAACCACCGCAGGCGCGGCACTGACCGGCGCAGCAGCAACAGGTGCCGGGGCAGACGGTGCGACCGGCTCATTCAGCTCAGCCATCATTTCGTCGACAGGCAGCTCGGCCCCGTCCGCAGCAGACTCGGCTGACTCCGGGAAAAACTCGGCAAACACCGCATCGGCATCTTCTGCAACCGGCGTGACGACCGGAGCAG
>JBASJP010000367.1:0-7236 GCA_049655345.1 Moraxellaceae bacterium | reverse complement strand
GAGCATCCCTGAGGGCGCACTGCAAACGCTGGAAGGCAAAACTGTAGTGTTCGTGGCCGATGCCGATGGCCTGGAGCCACGCGAAGTAACCTTGGGTCGTCGCTCGGCAGGGCGCGTCGAAGTGCTGGCAGGCTTCAAGGCTGGAGAGCGCTTTGCCGCCACCGGCAGCTTTGTGCTCAAGGCCGAGCTTCAGAAAGGCGAGGCCGAACATGAACATTAAGTTCCGTGTGCAGATTGCGGAGGTGTCTCATGCTTGAGCGCCTTCTGGGGTTTTCCCTTAAACACCGTTACCTCATCGTTATGCTGGTGGCACTGGCCGCCGCTTGGGGTATTTATTCCCTGAAGCAGTTGCCCATCGATGCGGTGCCGGACATCACCAACAATCAGGTACAGATTAATACCGAGTTACCCGGCCTCTCACCCGAGGACATGGAAAAACAGGTGACCTTTCCCATCGAGAGCGCACTGGCAGGCGTGCCGGGGCTGGAATCCACGCGCTCACTGACCCGAAACGGGTTCTCGCAGGTCACCGCGATTTTTCGAGATGACGTGGACATCTACTTTGCCCGCAACCAGGTCACGGAACGCCTCAGCGAGGTGAAAGAAACCTTGCCAGCGGGCGCCGCGCCGCGCATGGGCGCGATCTCGACGGGTTTGGGCGAGGTCTATATGTGGGCCGTGCGCTTTGCCCATCCGGGTGGCAAAGGTGCAACGATCAAGGATGGCGAGCCTGGCTGGCAAGCCGATGGTAGTTATCTGACACCAGAGGGCGAGGTGCTGCGCACTGAGGTTGCGCAACTGGCGTATCTGCGCACGGTACAGGACTGGATCATCCGGCCGCAGATCAAGGGCCTGCCCGGCGTGGCTGGCGTCGATGCCATCGGCGGCTTCGAGAAGCAGTACCACGTGCAGCCCGACCCCCTGAAACTGCGTGCCTACGGCCTTGGCATCAACGACCTGGCCGAAGCCCTTGAGCAGGCCAACCAGAGCCGGGGCGCGGGCTTTATCGAACAGCGTGGCGAGGCTTATCTCGTGCGCGCCGATGGGCGCCTGAAATCCGTGCAGGATATTGCGTCAGCCGTCGTGGTCACCCGTAACGGCACCCCCGTCTATGTGCGCGATATTGCACAGGTCGATATTGGGGAAGAGTTGCGCACAGGCTCCGCCACCGAGAACGGGCATGAGGTTGTGGTCGGTACGGCGCTCATGCGTATCGGCGAGAACTCGCGCACGGTCGCTATTGGCGTCGATGAAAAAATGACAGAGGTACGGCGCAGCCTGCCCCCGGACATCGAGGCACAGACGGTACTGAACCGCAGCAAGCTGGTGAATGCCACGGTCTCTACCGTGGTGAAGAACCTCAGCGAAGGTGCGGTGCTCGTGGTTATCGTGCTCTTTGTGCTGCTGGGGAATATCCGTGCCGCGCTGATCACAGCGGCAGTGATTCCGCTCACCGTGCTACTCATGAGTACTGGCATGGTCAAAGCCGGTATCAGCGGCAACCTGATGAGTCTGGGCGCGCTGGATTTCGGCCTCATCGTGGATGGCGCCGTCATCATCGTGGAGAACTGTCTCAGCCGGCTGGCCCATCGCCAGCAGCACCTGGGCCGGCCGCTGGAACTGGGCGAGCGTCTCTCTGAGGTCCTGCATGCCAGCCGGGAAATGGTGCAACCCTCGGTCTTCGGACAAGCCATCATCATCACCGTGTACCTGCCCATCCTCGCGCTGGAAGGCGTAGAAGGAAAAATGTTCCACCCCATGGCTGCGACCGTCATCATGGCGTTGGTGGCAGCGTTTGTGCTGTCACTGACACTGGTGCCGGCATTGGTGGGCATCTTCTTCAAGGGCTCGGTCGTTGAGCATGACAACAGGATCATCAGCAAAAGCCGCGAGATTTACGCGCCACTGTTGCACAAGGCTCTGACCAGGCAAGTGGCGGTTATCGGCGGTGCCGTGGGCTTGTTCCTGCTCAGTCTGTTGATCTTCACTCGTCTGGGGCAGGAGTTCATTCCAACGCTGGATGAAAAGGACATCGCGATGCATGCCATGCGTATTCCCAGCACGGGCATCAAGCAGTCCACGGAAATGCAGCAACGGGTCGAGCAGGCCGTGAGTCAGCTGCCGGAGGTGGCTTACATTTTCGGCAAGACCGGTACAGCGGAGATGGCGGCAGACCCGATGCCGCCCAGCGTGTCGGACACCTTCATTATTTTCAAACCGCGTGAAGAGTGGCCGGACCCTGACCTGCCCAAGGTTGAGCTGATCGAAAAAATACAGAAGCAGGCGGGGCTCGTGCCGGGCAACAACTACGAGTTCACCCAGCCCATCCAGATGCGCTTTAACGAGCTGCTCTCCGGCGTGCGTGGCGATGTCGCCATCAAACTCTTTGGCGATGACTTCGGCACGCTGCAAACCACGGCCAACCAGATTGCAGCCGCATTGCGTGCCATCAACGGCGCGAGTGAGGTCAAAGTGGAGCAGGTGGAAGGACAGGCACTGCTGGATATTGTTTTTGATCGCGATGCCCTGTCCCGCTATGGCATTCCCATGTCCATGGCACAGGAAACTGTCGCCGCCGCCATTGGCGGACAGGAAGCGGGTGAGGTTTTCGAGGGCGACCGTCGCTTCAGTGTGGTGGTCAGGCTGCCCGAAGATCTGCGCACAGACCTGGACAGTCTGCGGGCGCTGCCCATCGTCCTGCCCGGTGCGCAAGGCTTTGTGACCTTGGGCGCCGTGGCACAACTCGATATCAAGGAGGGCTTGAACCAGATCAGTCGAGAGGACGGCAAGCGCCGTGTCGTGGTGCAAGCGAATGTGCGGGGTCGCGACCTGGGCTCGTTTGTGGAAGAGGCCCAGAAGCAGATCACCACCAATGTAAAGCTGCCGGCTGGCTATTGGCTGACCTGGGGAGGTCAGTATGAGAACCTGCAGCAGGCCAAGCAGCGGTTACTGCTCGTAGTTCCAGGCTGCTTTGCACTGATTTTCCTGCTGCTCTTTTCCGCCCTGGGCTCAGCCCGCCAGGCGTGGATCGTGTTTAGCGCCGTCCCGCTTGGCCTCACCGGCGGCATCATCGCCCTTTGGCTGCGCGGCATGCCCTTCTCCATCACGGCTGCGGTTGGTTTTATTGCGCTCTCGGGCGTAGCCGTGCTGAACGGGCTCGTGATGGTGAGCCGTATCAACCAACTGCGTGATAACGGGATGGCCATGGAGCAGGCGGTCATTGAGGGTTCGCTGTCGCGTCTGCGGCCGGTGCTGATGACGGCATTGGTAGCTTCGCTTGGTTTTGTGCCCATGGCGCTGGCCATGGGCACAGGTGCCGAGGTGCAGAAGCCGCTGGCCACGGTTGTCATCGGCGGACTCATCACGAGCACTTTCCTCACGCTGTTGGTATTGCCGGCCCTGTATCGACGCTTTGCCACGCCGGATGAATCTGATGACCTTCCTGAAGGAGGAAAACCCCATGGCCAATGACCAGAAATGCGGCGCTTGCTGCAAAGAGGAATCGCCGGTGCCGAAGCCGACACCGACACCCGCACAAAGTGAGGCGCGATTGGTGTTCAGCATCAGCAACATGGATTGCCCGACGGAAGAGAAGCTGATTCGCAAGCATCTGGAGGGAAGGAGCGACATCGAAGCCCTGCAGTTCAACTTGATGGAGCGCAAGCTCACGGTGACAACAGCTCTAAGTGTGTCTGCCGTGCAGTCAGTCCTGCAGGAAATCGGCATGCAGGCGGTGCCCGCCACCATTGAAGGGGGGCTCGTGACTGTGGGTGAGCCGCCGGAGGAGCGCTCCCGGATAACCTGGTGGCGTGTGGGCTTTGCCGGGGTACTTGCCCTTCTGGCCGAGGGGTTGGTATTTGCCGGCATGGCAGAGTCGGCATGGCCAGTCGTTGCACTCGCTCTGCTAGCGATTGCACTGGGTGGTGTGGATACCTTGCGCAAAGGCTGGTTCGCACTCAAGACCTTCACGCTGAACATCAATTTCCTGATGTCGATTGCCGTAGCGGGCGCCGTTGTGATCGGTCAGTGGCCAGAAGCCGCGATGGTGACAGTGCTCTTTGCCGTCGCCGAGTTGATCGAGTCCTACTCGCTGGAAAAAGCGCGCGGAGCCATCCAGAAACTGATGGCCATGGCGCCGGAAACGGCCCGACTGCAAACGAGTGCCGGGCAATGGCAGTTGGTAGAGGCCCGCACGGTCTCGACGGGACAGATCGTGCAAGTACTACCAGGCGAGCGCGTGCCACTGGATGGTGAGGTGGTGGCCGGTCGCAGTACGGTGAACCAGGCACCCATCACGGGCGAAAGCCTGCCAGTGGAGAAGCAGGTCGGGGATGCCGTGTTCGCCGGCACGATCAACGAGCATGGCGTCATTGAGGTGAAGGTCAGCGCGGACTACTCGCATACCACGCTGGCGAAAATCATCGAGACGGTGCAGGAAGCACAGGCACAACGGGCGCCCACCCAGCGTTTTGTGGACGAGTTTGCCCGTTATTACACCCCGGCCGTAGTGCTCATGGCATTGTTCGTTGTGCTCGTGCCGTCGGTGTTCATGGGACTTCCCTTTGAGACCTGGCTGTATCGCGGTCTGGTGTTGCTGGTAATTGCCTGTCCTTGCGCCCTGGTGATCTCTACGCCGGTGACAGTAGTCAGCGCCCTCGCGGCGGCGGCGCAGCAGGGCATCCTCGTCAAGGGCGGGGTGTACCTGGAGGGAGGGCACAAGCTGACGCTGGTGGCGCTCGACAAGACCGGCACCCTGACCGAGGGCCGGCCCGTCGTCACGGATCTACTGCCCTTGAACCACCGCCCGCTGCCCGAGCTCTTGCAACTGGCGATGAGCCTGGATATCCACTCGACTCATCCGGTGGCTGCCGCGATTGTTGCTCATGCGACTGGGCTGGGCGTTTCGCCTTCGGTGGTAACAGAGTTTGAGTCCCTGACAGGACGGGGCGTCACCGGCGTAATTGACGGCCAGCGCTATTACCTTGGCAATCACCGTCTGATTGAGGAGCTCGTGGTGTGCAGCCCCGCAGTCGAGGAACGGCTGTTCCGCCTGGAGGCAGAAGGCAAGACGGCGGTAGTTCTGGCAACCACGACCGAGCCGCTGGCAGTGTTGGCCGTGGCGGACGCCATTCGGGAATCCAGTGTGCAAGCGATCCGGGAGCTGAATGCCATGGGCATCAGGACCCTGATGCTGAGTGGAGACAACCAGCAGACTGCTGCCACAATTGCTGAGCAGGTCGGCATCACCGATGCACGCGGCAACCTGCTGCCCGAGGACAAGCTGAAAATTGTGGCCGAACTGCAGGCCGCTGGTGAGGTTGTGGGCATGGTGGGTGATGGCGTCAACGATGCGCCAGCACTGGCCAAGTCCTTTATCGGCTTCGCCATGGGCGCGGCAGGCACCGATACTGCACTGGAGACGGCCGATGTAGCCTTGATGAAAGACGATCTGCGCAAGCTGCCGGCCTTCATTTCCCTGAGCCGCCAGGCATCGCGCGTGCTTTGGCAGAACATCTCCGTGGCGCTGGGCATCAAGGCGGTTTTTTTCGGTTTGGCTCTGGCCGGCATGGCCACGCTCTGGATGGCGGTGTTTGCCGACATGGGAGCGAGCCTGATCGTCGTGTTCAATGGCCTGAGGTTGCTGCGTACGGGGAATGGCATGAAGCATCAGGAGGCCGCCGATGCGCCGTGAAACTCAGAAATCATCCCCAGGAGTTAGCGCATGAGCCCGCAATTAAAGGCCGCCTTCAATAATGAAATGCAGCAGGCCAAGGACTACTTCCGGGCCGGCGATATAGACAGTGCATTTGTCCATCTGGAGCGGGCCCACATTTTGGGACAGCGGAATACGCTTCGGCATACCTGGAGCCACTGGTGGATGCTCCGGGTTGGCCTGCGCAGCAGGGATTTTCGGGAAGTGCGTGGTCAGGTGTTGCGCATAGTGGCCGCCCTCATGTTCTCGCGGATCTGGGTGCCAGAGGGGAACACGGGTGGTGCCCACGTGCATCCACTCAAACCCATGCCTATTCCGGCTGACCTGCGCGAATTGCTGAAGAAAACCTAGTTCAGGGAGATGCACATGCTGGTCGCGAAAACACTGGCGTTGTTTGTGGTCACGGCACTGGCCGAAATCATCGGCTGTTACCTGCCGTGGTTGTGGCTAAAGAAAGGGGCCCCTGGCTGGGTGCTGTTGCCAGCGGCGGGAAGTCTGATGCTGTTTGCCTGGCTTTTAACGTTGCATCCCGCGGCCAGTGGCCGTATCTATGCCGCCTATGGCGGCGTTTACGTGGTGACAGCGCTGGTCTGGCTGCATGTCGTCGATGGGGTGCCATTGACACGCACGGATATCCTGGGTGCAGCCATTACCTTGGTGGGGATGGTTGTCATTGTTACTGGATGGCAGTCAACGGAGAGCTAGGGCAATGGCCTGTACAAGGCCAGTTTCCTGTCGTTAAGGGATATGAGGCCTTCGGCATGAGTGCCAATTAGGGTTTTACCCCGCTTCCACGGACAGTTGAGTTAAGACTAAATCATTCCCTTTAAGCATTTCCAGCTGCCGATGTTTTCTCGGGTTATGGAAGCGCTCAATGTAGTCAAAAATATCGGCCTTGGCTTCTGCTCAAGACCGATGTTGTCGACGGGTTACTCCCTCACGTTTGAGCACGCCGAAGAAGCACTCCGCGGCCGCATTGTCGGCAGAATTGCCCACCCCACTCATGCTGCAGATCAGGCCGATTGGCGCGGCCATGGAAACCGGTCAGAAGGTTGTGTTCATCCTTGATATCACGTCCTCCAAGAGGATCAATGCCTCCCATAGGGCGCTGGGCATCTCCAGCCTGGATGTGTATCAGAGCCCGAATGGCGTTGTTGCGCTTAAAGCAGGATGGATGTTCAAGACATTCCCCATTGATGACGCCATCAAACACCTGAACGAAAACCCTGCGGTGGGTGGGTAATGCACGTCTCCCGACGTAGTGATCTAGCGAAATGGGCCCGCATTTCTGCTGAGGCGCGGGATCTTTTTCATTTCAAAATCAGCGATTGACAGATCTGAAATCCGGGTTAGCGTGAAGAAAAGGAGGTCTTCATGCAAATTCAATTCGCGACACCTGAACACCTGAACTCCATCGAACAGCAACTGGTCGTGTAAGCCCCCCCTAAAACTGGACATCAGTTCCTAGAGGCTTCGGCCACTTGGGTCTCGTACCGTTGCCGATATTCGACCGGGGTTAAATT
>JBASJP010000366.1:0-1727 GCA_049655345.1 Moraxellaceae bacterium | reverse complement strand
TGTCAAAACTTGATCCATGGAAGGGGCAGGTAATGGTGCCGTTGGCAATCTTTCCCTTGCCCAGCGGCAGGCCAAGGTGCGGGCACTTGCTGGACACGGCGCAGGCCTTGCCGCCAACGCGGGTCAGCAGCAGCGGCGTATTGCCGGCCTTGACGGCCAGCGCCTTGTCTTCCTTTACGTCTTCGGAGCGGGCGATCTCGATCAGCTGCATGGTGCGGTTCCTTCTGGTAGATGCCCCCGGCACGGTGGCTGGGCAGGGGCGTCGGGGTTGACCGCATTCTTGTAGCAGGAAACCGCGTGCAAGCACAGGCATCCAGCGCAACAAGTGCGTGCCGGCCGCGCCCAAATCCCTGCACAGCAGGCACTGGCCGGGTATACTTGCCGCCACCAGGCCGGGGTTCCCGGCCACATTCCGGATCACGTCCCTTTCCAGCCGCTCCCGACCGGGGCCGGCATGCCCGCCGCTATTGCCGGCGACCGGGAAAGGGCGCCGGCCCGCAGCACCAAGGTAGCAAGAGAATGGCTCAATACATCTACACGATGAACCGCGTGTCCAAGCTGGTTCCCCCGAAACGCGAAATCCTGAAAGACATTTCCCTGTCCTTCTTTCCTGGCGCCAAGATCGGCGTGCTCGGCCTCAACGGCTCGGGCAAGTCCACGCTGCTGCGCATCATGGCCGGTGTCGACAAGGATTTTCAGGGCGAGGCCCGTGCACAGGCCGGTATCAAGATCGGTTACCTGGAGCAGGAGCCGGAACTGGACCCCGCCAAGGATGTCCGTGGCAACGTCGAAGACGGTGTGCGTGTAGCGCTTGATGCCATGGCCCGTCTGGATCAGGTGTTTGCCGAGTACGCCGAAGAAGGCGCCGACTTCGACAAGCTCGCGGTCGAGCAGGAAAAGCTCGAAGGCATCATCCAGGCCTGGGATGCCCATAACCTCGACAACCAGCTGGAACAGGCCGCCGATGCGCTGCGCCTGCCACCATGGGATGCCGACGTCACCACCCTCTCCGGTGGCGAGCGTCGTCGTGTGGCCCTGTGCCGCCTGCTGCTCAGCAAGCCCGACATGCTGCTGCTCGACGAGCCCACCAACCATCTTGATGCCGAATCAGTCAGCTGGCTGGAGCGTTTTCTCAAGGACTTCCCCGGCACCATCGTCGCCATTACCCATGACCGCTACTTCCTCGACAACGTGGCGGAATGGATTCTCGAACTCGACCGTGGCCACGGCATTCCCTGGCAGGGCAACTACTCCAGCTGGCTGGAGCAGAAGGGCGCCCGCCTCGAAACCGAACAGCGTCAGGAAGAGGCCCACACCAAGGCACTCAAGCGCGAACTCGAATGGGTGCGCAGCAACGCCAAGGGCCGTCAGGCAAAATCCAAGGCTCGTATGGCCGCCTACGACGAGCTGGCCTCGAAAGAATTCCAGAAGCGTTCCGAAACGCAGGAAATCTACATTCCGCCAGGCGAGCGTCTGGGCGATCTCGTGGTGGAAGCGAAAAACATTTCCAAGGCGTTTGGCGACAAGCTGCTGTATGAAAATGTCAGCTTCAATGTACCCAAGGGCGCCATTGTCGGCATCATCGGCCCCAACGGTGCAGGCAAGACCACACTGTTCCGCATGATCACCGGCGAACAGAAACCGGACAGCGGTGAAGTCATTGTCGGCGAGTCGGTGAAGGTGGCGTATGTCGGCCAGATCCGCGACACGCTGGATGACAAGAAAAC
>JBASJP010000365.1:0-4235 GCA_049655345.1 Moraxellaceae bacterium | reverse complement strand
ACCGACACCCCGTGATGCGTAATGGGAGCGCCCGTGGCCGGGTCTATCGTGTGCGAGTAACGCTTGCCGTCAATTTCGTGATAATTGCGGTAAGAGCCAGAGCTGGAAATGGCCTGCTGCGTAAGCGCCAGTATTTGCCGTGGCCTGCCGCTGCCATCGGGCTCCTCAATCGCAATCACCCAGTGCGAACCATCCGGCTTGTTGCCACTCACACGGGTACACCCGGCCACACTCACCATGTAATCCGTGATGCCGCGTGACTGCAGATAGGCGGTCAGCGCATCCACGGCCACGCCCTCGCCCACGGATGACAGGTCCAGCTGGATATCCGCCTTGCGCATCAGGACACCCTTGCTGCGATCAATGCCGATGTGCTGCCAGCCAATACGGGCACGTGCAGCGGTAATCTGTGCCGCATCCGGAATGCGCTCCGGCACTGCCTGCGGGCCAAAGCCCCACAGATTCACCAGAGGCCCCACTGTAATGTCGTAGGCACCGTCTGTCATCGCACTCACACCAACCGCCGTTTCCACCGCCCGCAACAACATGGGCGATACCGTCACCCACTGCCCCACCGGCGCACGATTGAAACGCATCAGTTCGGTATCGGGCTGATAGGTCGAAAGCACCGCATTGGTGTCATCCAGGATTTTCTGCAAGGCCGCCTGCAGGGCCACCGCATCGGTGCCGGCGGGCAATGCCGATACCTTGGCCGTCCACGGCATGCTGTGAAACGCCACACCCGACATGGCGACAGGGTCTTTTGGCGCTTCAGAAACAGAACAGCCTGCAAACAGCAGGCTGGTCAGTACAAGACATACATAACGGAACATACAACATCCTGATCAGGCAGGAGTGGTGACAGTCACCACTCCTGTTCTCACTGTACGGCTCTTGATTGTTTGGTTCCTGATTGCCCGTTTTCCTGATTATCGTGCCACGTGCCGCTTAACCGCCAAAATCATCAAGCAGGATGTTCTCGCGATCCACGCCCAGATCTTCCAGCATCCGGATCACGGCAGAGTTCATCATGGGTGGTCCGCACATGTAGAACTCGCAATCCTCGGGCGCCTGATGATCCTTGAGGTAGTTCTCGTACAGCACGTTATGGATGAAGCCGGTGTAGCCCTTCCAGTTGTCTTCCGGCTGCGGTTCGGACAGCGCCAGATGCCAGACAAAGTTCGGGTTTTCCTTGGCCAGCTGATCAAACTCGTCGGTATAGAAAGCTTCACGCAGCGAACGCGCACCGTACCAGAACGTGATCTTGCGTTTGGAACCCAGACGCTTGAGCTGGTCAAACAGATGGGAACGCATGGGCGCCATGCCCGCACCACCACCAATAAAGACCATCTCGGCATTGGTTTCGCGGGCAAAGAAATCACCAAACGGACCAAACACTTTCACCTTGTCGCCCGGCTTGCGCGAGAACACCCAGGACGACATGCGGCCGGCCGGAATGTCGTGCAGTTGCTTGAGCGGCGGCGTCGCAATACGGATATTGAACTTGAGCAAGCCCTTTTCATCCGGATAGTTGGCCATGGAATAGGCGCGGATGGTGGGGTCGTCAAACTTTGCCTTTACGTCAAACAGCTTGAAGCGTTCCCAGTCACCACGGTATTCGTCAGGAATATCAAAGTCACTGTACGCAACTTCGTACGCCGGGGCCTCCAGCTGTACATAGCCGCCCGCGCGAAAGTTCACGCTCTCGCCTTCCGGCAGCTTGAGCACCAGCTCCTTGATGAACGTGGCCACGTTGTTGTTGGAAACAACCTCGCACTCCCACTGCTTCACGCCAAAGAATTCTTCAGGCAGCTCGATATCCATGTCCTGCTTGACGGCCAACTGGCACCCAAGGCGCCAGCCTTCCTTGATCTGACGCTTGGTGAAGTGCGGCTCTTCAGTGGGCAGGATATCGCCACCACCGGAGTGCACCTGCACGCGACACTGGCCACAGGTACCGCCACCGCCACACGCTGACGACAGGAATATCTTCTTGTCGGCCAGGGCACCCAGCAGCTTGCCGCCGGACGGAATTTCTATGCGTTTTTCCGGGTCATGATTGATGTCGATAACGACATTGCCTGCCGCCACGAGCCTGGAGCGGGCAGCCAGAATGAAGGCCACCAGCACCAGCACAATGCCGGTAAACATCACCATGGAAAGAATGATTACAGCTTGTTCAGACATCGCGGCAACTCCTTACAACTGCACGCCGGAGAAGGACATGAAGCCCAGCGCCATCAGACCCGCGGAAATGAAGGTGATGCCAAGTCCCTGCAAACCGGCAGGCACATCACTGTACTTGAGCTTCTCACGCACGGCCGCCAGCAGCACGATGGCTAGCGCCCAGGAAAAGCCCGAGCCCACGCCATACACCACGCTTTCCGGGAAGTTGTAGTCACGCTGCTGCATGAACAGGGCACCACCAAGAATGGCGCAGTTCACCGTGATCAGCGGCAGGTAAATACCCAGCGCGTTATAGAGCGCCGGCATGTACTTGTCGCAGGCCATTTCAATCACCTGCACCAGTGCGGCGATGGTGCAGATGTAGCTGAGCAGCGCAAGAAAGCTCAGGTCCACACTGTCTGCACCATCCATGCCGGTCCAGGAGAGCGCGCCCTCCTTCAGCAGGAACTGCCACAGCAGGTTGTTGGCCGGCACAGTAATGGCCTGCACAAACACCACGGCTATGCCGAGGGAAATTGCGGTCTGCGTCTTCTTGGAAATGGCCAGGAAGGTACACATGCCCAGAAAAAACGACAGTGCCATGTTCTCGATGAACACGGACTTCACAAACAAACTGAGGTAATGCTCCATTTATCTGTCTCCGTGATCAGTGAGAGGCCTGAGCCTTGGAGTTGGGAACAATCTTGTACTCCGTGGTTTCCTGCTGGTCCTTCTTCCAGGAACGCAGGGCCCAGATCACCAGACCGATGATGAAGAACGCAGACGGCGGCAGCAGCAGCAGGCCATTGGGCACATACCAGCCACCGTTGTTTATGGTTTGCAGCAACGGAATGCCAAACAATGAACCCGAGCCAAGCAACTCGCGTATCACCGCCACCACAATCAGCAGGGCCGAATAGCCCAGGCCGTTGCCCAGCCCGTCAATAAAGCTGATGACAGGCGGGTTCTTCATGGCAAAGGCTTCAAGACGACCCATCACGATGCAGTTAGTGATGATGAGGCCCACAAACACCGACATCTGCTTGGCAATGGCCGGAGCAAAGGCCTGCAGCATCTGGTCCACAATGATAACGAGTGTCGCCACCACCACCATCTGCACGATGATGCGGATGGAATTGGGGATTACGTTGCGGATCATGCTGATGAAGAGATTGCCAAACGCCGTCACGGCCGTGAGGCCGATGGACATGGCCAGCGCCGTCTTCAGGTTGCTGGTCACCGCCAGTGCCGAACAGATGCCCAGCACCTGAAAAATCACCGGATTGGTATTGAGGATCGGTCCAAGCAGGACGTCCTTCACATTGTTTTCCTGAGTCGACATGGTCAGATACTCCCCTCACGAATCTTGCCAAGGAACTTCTGGAAGCCGAGTTCACCAGTCCAGAACTGAACGAGATGGGTTACACCGTTACTGGTCAGGGTGGCACCCGACAGTCCGTCCACCTGATGCACAGCCTCCGGACGTGACGGATCGACACTGCCCTTGATCAGGTGAATGGCCGCCTTCTGGTCGGCATCGTAAATCTTCTTGCCTGACCACAAGGCTTTCCATTTGGGATTGTCGACCTCACCACCCAGACCCGGGGTTTCGCCCTGCTCGGTAAAGGTGATGCCACCAATGGTGTTGCCATCACTGTTCACCACCAGATAACCATACATGGTCGACCACAGCCCATAGCCAGAGACCGGCAGGACAAGCTTGTCGAGCTTGCCATCAGGATTGCGCACCACATACACATCGGCCTCGTTGGCACGACGCTTGATGTTGGCAATGTCCTGCTCGCTGGTAAGCTTGATGCTGCGGGCGGCGTCCTTGGTGGCCTTGCGCATGTCAAAGCTGTCACTCAGTTCGACCTTGCGGAAGTCTCCCGTATCGATGGTGACGATGTAGCGCTCCAGACCGGCAAAGAGCTTGTTCACTTCAGCCTTGCTACCCTTGCCCTCTTCCAGAATGCTGGCAGCGGCAAGAATCTTGCGCTGCTTTTCCAACTCCCTGTTTTCCGTCTGGATAGGCTTGAGCAGTGTCACGGCGGCGGCCAGTGCAATGG
>JBASJP010000364.1:0-6027 GCA_049655345.1 Moraxellaceae bacterium | reverse complement strand
ATACGGCCGTGGTTGGTGTTCAGGGCGACGACAGGCATGGTGGATTTCCTTTGTAAATCAGGCCTTTCGGCCCGGAGTAAATGGTGCGTCCCGGTTGAGAGGGGCAGGCGGCGAGGGTAGACTCCCGCTTTCGCTGCGCCCGACAGGGCACCGGACGGCCCGCTATGATAGGCGGCGCGTTCCGCCCTGTCAGCCCGTATCGCCATGCCGCGCCCTTACCGACAAGCCAGATCATGATAGAACCCAGAGATTTCATCCGTACCCAGGTTATTGACGACCTGGCCTCCGGCAAGCACCACAAGGTCATTACCCGGTTTCCGCCGGAGCCCAACGGCTATCTGCATATCGGCCATGCCAAGTCCATTTGCCTCAATTTCGGCGTTGCCGAAGAGTCTGATGGCGAGTGCAACCTGCGCTTTGACGACACCAATCCGGAAAAGGAGTCGCAGGAGTTCATCGATGCCATCCAGCGCGATGTCGAATGGCTGGGCTTCAAGTGGGCAGGCCCGGTACGTTATGCCTCTGACTATTTTGACGCACTGTACGAGTACGCGGTGCAACTCATCCGGATGGGCAAGGCGTATGTGGACTCACAGACCGCCGATGAAATGCGCGCCAATCGTGGCAGCTTGAGTGAGCCAGGCAAGAACTCCCCGTTCCGCGATCGCAGCGTCGAGGAAAATCTCGCGTTGTTTGAAAAGATGCGTGCCGGCGAGATGGACGAAGGCAGCTGCATTCTGCGTGCAAAAATCGATATGGCTTCGGGCAATATCAATCTGCGTGATCCGGCCATTTACCGTATCCGCAAAGTGACGCATCACCAGACCGGGGACAAGTGGTGCATCTACCCGATGTACGATTATACCCACCCCATTTCCGATGCCATCGAGAACATTACTCACTCGTTGTGTACGCTCGAGTTCGAGGATCACCGTCCGTTTTACGACTGGTTGCTCGATACCCTCGGTACCCCGTCACATCCGCAGCAGATCGAGTTTGCGCGTCTGAATGTAAACTACACCGTTACCAGCAAGCGCAAGCTCAAGCAGCTGGTGGATGAACAGTTGGTACATGGCTGGGATGATCCGCGCATGCCCACCATTTCAGGCATGCGTCGTCGGGGTTACCCGGCAGAAGCACTGCGGGAATTCTGCAAGCGCATTGGTGTTACCAAGAGCGATGGCGTGGTCGATGTCGGCATGCTGGAGTTTTGCGTGCGTGAACATCTGGAAAATACGGCACCCCGTGCCATGGCCGTGCTGCGTCCGCTCAAGGTGGTGTTGACGAATTATCCGGAAGGACAGACCGAAGTGATTCGGGCAGCCCGCCATCCCAATTTGCCGGACATGGGGGAGCGCGAGATTCCGTTTACACGGGAACTCTGGATTGATCGTGCCGACTTCGAGGAAGTGCCGCCCAAGGGTTACAAGCGGCTTATTCCTGGCGGTGAAGTACGCCTGCGCAATGCCTACATCATCAAATGCGATGAAGTCGTGAAGAACGAGGCTGGTGAGATTGTCGAACTGCGTTGTTCTTGCGACATGGTCACGCTCGGCAAGAATCCCGAAGACCGCAAGGTGAAGGGTGTGATTCACTGGGTTTCGGCCGAGAAGGGTATTCCTGCCGAAGTGCGCTTGTATGATCGTCTCTTCACGGATGCAGCGCCCGATCGTGGTGATGTCGACTTCAAGACCTTCATCAATCCACAGGCACTGGAAGTAGTGCAGGCCGTGATCGAACCATCACTGGCGACTGCTGTCGCTGAAGACCGTTTCCAGTTCGAACGCGAAGGCTATTTCTGTGCCGACCTGCGCGACAGCCAGCCCGGCAAGCCCGTGTTCAATCGTACTGTTGGCTTGCGCGACTCATGGAAGCCGGGAGCCTGATCATGCAGGTTATTCATAACTCCGAAACCAAGCGCAAGGAACCACTCACCCCGATTCATCCGGGCGAAGTGCGCATGTATGTCTGCGGCATGACGGTGTACGACTACTGTCATATTGGCCATGCCCGTGTGCTGGTTTCTTTTGATGTAGTAACGCGCTGGTTGCGTCAGTCGGGCTGGAAAGTCACCTACGTGCGCAACATCACGGATATCGATGACAAGATCATCCGTCGTGCGAATGAAAATGGCGAGGACTTCAATGCCCTCACCGAACGTTTCATTACTGCCATGAACAAGGATGCCGATGCACTGGGCGTGATCCGTCCGGATACCGAACCCAAGGCCACGGAGTTTGTCGACCAGATCATCGCGATGGTCAAGACGCTGATCGAAAAAGGTCACGCCTATCCGGCCAGCAACGGCGATGTGTATTACGACGTGTCGTCCTTCAAGCCGTATGGTCGCTTGTCCAAGCGCAATCTGGATGACCTGCAGGCGGGTGCCCGTGTCGAGATCGACGAGATCAAGACCGATCCGCTCGATTTCGTGTTGTGGAAAGCAGCCAAGCCTGGTGAGCCGTCATGGGACTCTCCGTGGGGTAAGGGACGTCCGGGCTGGCATATAGAATGTTCGGCCATGTCGACCTGCTGCCTGGGTAATCACTTTGATATTCATGGTGGTGGTGGCGACCTGCAGTTTCCGCATCATGAAAATGAAATTGCCCAGAGCGAAGGTGCTACCGGTGAGAAGTACGTCAACACCTGGATGCATGTCGGTTTTGTGCAGGTGAACGAAGAAAAGATGTCCAAGTCACTTGGCAATTTCTTCACCATTCGTGATGTGCTCAAGCACTACCAGCCGGAAGTGCTGCGTTACTTCATTATCGCCAGTCACTACCGCAGTCCGCTGAACTACTCCGAAGATGCGCTTGATAACGCCAGATCATCGCTGGAACGTTTCTATGGTTCCCTCAATGGGTTGATGCTGGAAGGAGCCAGTGAACCGGAAGCTGCTGCTGAATTCCGGTCGCGTTTCGCTGCGGCGATGGATGATGATTTCAATACACCCGAAGCCCTGGCTGTATTGTTTGAAATTGCCCGTGAAGTGAATCGTCTTGGCAAGGCCGAAAAACCGCAAGAGGCTGCCCGGTACGGGATATTGCTGAAGCGTCTGGGAGGTGTGTTGGGTCTGTTGCAGCAGGACCCGGATACCTTCCGTCAGGCTGGTGCCGGTGATGCCGATTTTGTGGCCGAGGTGGAGACAGTGATTGCTGCAATCACCGAGGCTCGCAAGAACAAGGATTTTGCCCAGTCCGACCTGTTGCGTGACCAGCTCAAGGCCAGTGGTGTGGTGGTCGAGTTCTCGCGTGAAGGCATCAAGTGGCGCAAGGCGGACTGATGCCTTGTTCCTGAGCCCATAAAAAAGCCGTGCATTGCACGGCTTTTTTATGGGCTGTCTTCACCTGTCGGTGCTCATGCATCGGCAGGTGAACAGGCTCTTGCCCAGGCAGCTTGCTGTTCCTCCGGCGACAGGGTCAGCTTGCGCATGACGGGTTGTCCGTCCTGAAAGCAGATCAGTTCGCCACTTTCCAGCGCCGTCCATGTTTCATCATCAGTCAGTGGTTCGGTGGCAATCACGGCAACCCGGTCACCCGGCGTGGCGTATTGTGAAAAGTCTATTTCCATGTCGGTATCAACCAGGTGCGCCTTCTGGAATGGCCACTCGCGAACCACGTATTGCAGGCGTGTAGTGGCAAAGGCAAACAGCGCCTGCCCGTTGGAGAGCAGGAAATTGAAGGTGCCATACCTGCTTATGGGGGTCGCCAGCTCGGCCAGCGCCTCAAACAGCGCCTCCATTGATGGTGGGGTGGTGCCAAAGCGGGTTTTCAGGCCTTCCAGCAGGGCACAAAATGACAGTTCGCTGTCAGTGTTGCCCACGGGCTGATACCAGCCCTCAAGCCGCGGAGAAAAGCCTTCCAGATTGCCGTTGTGGGCAAATATCCAGTGGCGTCCCCACAGCTCACGCATGAACGGGTGACAGTTTTCCAGGGCAATATCGCCCTGTGTTGCCTTGCGGATATGCGCAATCACATTACGAGACTTGATGGGATAGCTCTTGACCAGTTGGGCAATGGGGGAGGTGGCAGCAGACTCGTGATCAATGAACAGGCGACAGGCCTTGTCTTCAAAGAAGGCAATACCCCAGCCATCACCGTGATGATCCGTCCTGCCTCCCCGTGCCGCAAAGCCGGAAAAGGAAAAGGTTACGTCGGTCGGGGTGGCGCAGTTCATGCCGAGCAGCTGGCACATTCAGTTGTCTCTGGGTATGGGTTGATTGCCCACAAGCATAACGCGACATGCCGGACTTTTGTCAGTCCCGGCTTTTCTACGTATCATGCGGGTTCCGACGCCCTGGCGTCCCTCAAGATGGCCGTATGGACATTCTTCTTATCCTGCTGCTGATACTGATCAACGGCTTGTTTGCGATGTCAGAAATCGCAATTGTTTCCTCCCGTCGTGTGCGACTGCAGCAGATGGCCGAGGAGGGCGACTCCGGTGCGCGCGCAGCGCTCCTGCTGTCCGAACATCCCACCAGATTTCTCTCCACCGTCCAGATCGGCATTACCCTGATTGGCGTGCTCAGTGGTGCCTTTGGTGAGGCGGCCATTACCCAGCGTCTGATCCCGGTCTTCAGCGATATTGCCTGGCTGGCGCCCTATGCCAAGCCACTGGCTACCGGTTGCATGGTGGTGGCGGTAACCTACGTTTCGCTTGTGGTGGGTGAGCTGGTGCCCAAGCGTATCGGCATGCAGGCCCCGGAGCGCATTGCCCGGATACTGGCGCCTGTCATGGCCGGACTGGCGCGAATTACCATGCCACTGGTGATGTTGCTTACGCGTTCAACCGACTTTCTCCTGAACACTTTCCGTCTCAATCCAGAGCATGCCCCCTCCGTCACCCAGGAAGAAATCAAGGTGCTGGTTGCCGAAGGCATCGAGTCCGGCGTGTTCGAAAAGGCGGAGCAGGATCTGATTGAAAATGTCATGCGGCTGGATCATTACCAGCTGGGCCAGGTCATGACGGCGCGAGCCGATGTGACCGGTGTGGATTTGCAGGACAGCCCCGAAGAGCAGCAGGCCGTAATGCTGGCGGCCCGCCACAGTTATCTGCCGGTATTCAATGGCGGGATTGATGATGTGGTTGGCGTGGTGGCTGTACACGATCTCTTTGCACAGAGCCTGAGACAGCAGGAACTGGATATCCAGGCGGCGATGCAGTTTCCGGTGTTCGTCCCGGCATCCATTTCGCCGCTGACCCTGCTCGATACCTTCAGGGAGCGCAAACAGCACATAGCGCTGGTCGTTGATGAGTATGGCAGCGTGCAGGGGCTGGTGACGCTCAAGGACGTCATGGATGCCCTGATGGGGGAAATGTCCACCCATGACTCGGATAGTCAGGATCCGGATGTGGTCAGGCGTGACGATGGCAGTTATCTGCTGGACGGCTCCCTGTCCATTGACCGTTTCAAGCTGCTGTTCACTGTTGAATTGTGTGACATGGAGGAGGGTGGCCGTGACTACCAGACGCTGGCGGGGCTGGTGCTGTTTCTGCGCGGCCATGTTCCGGAAACCGGCGAGCATTTTGAGTGGTCACACCTGCATTTTGAAATTGTTGACATGGATCGTCGGCGTATCGACAAGTTGCTGGTCCGGCGACTCAATGCAGGCGGGGTTTGACGGAGATGACACGTTACAGAAAGGCAGGACTGTCTGG
Organism: Moraxellaceae bacterium; assembly: GCA_049655345.1. GTDB lineage: Bacteria > Pseudomonadota > Gammaproteobacteria > Pseudomonadales > Moraxellaceae > UBA2031. The sequence goes on along the minus strand of JBASJP010000364.1, from coordinate 369 downwards.
TGTCTTTCGCGGAGCTGTGTTGCCAAACGCTTTGCCCGCCGCGTAAAGCGCACTGAAAGTGCTGCATGTAAAAAAGCCCGCATAGATGCGGGCTTTTTCTTGGTTCATCGCGGATTAGCGGGAAAGAGGTAGGGACGGACGGTGAAACGGGTTAGGTTGTTTGTGCGAGCAAATCACCGTCCGAGACACCGCCGTCATGCCAGATGCTACGTTTCCTGCCTGGGGCTGGGAAGGGTTTTTAACTCTTTCCTTTCAGCCCCGGTCCTCTCAAGAACTGCTCATTACCCTGTCCCCCGATCCTGCTGTTTCACCCCGGTGTGGGCGATGCCAGCACCCTTGTACCCGGGTACACGACGTATCCGTGCGACT
>JBASJP010000363.1:0-6494 GCA_049655345.1 Moraxellaceae bacterium | reverse complement strand
ATGGATATAGATATAGCGGCGCATGGTGTCGCAGTTTCCCAGACGGTTATACCCAGGCTCGGTGCCGGACAACCAGAGGATACGGCTCAGAATCCAGTCACGCCCGCCATGCAGGACATGCAGCTCCGGCGTCCATACCTCACCGGTAGGACGCCGGCCACGGAACACTGCCCCAACCGGCATTCCCCCGCCGATCTTGGCACGGATGATGTGCCGCCCCCTGGGCGTCTGCTCACTGCCACTGCACTCGCCCGGCCCTTTCAGGGCGGTTGACACCAGATAATGCGCAACTGGCTGGTCGTCACACAGCAAGGTCAGCGTCTGGTCCGCAATCGAAACATGCAGATGATGCATCAACTGTCCTTGTCCGCCGCATAATGCTTGCGGTAATGGGCAATGATGATATGCGCCGCCTCATCCACCGAATCAACGACCGAGAACAGCGCAAGGTCATCAGTGGAAATACACCCCTCCACCAGCATCGTGCTCTTCAACCAGTCGACCAAGCCCTGCCAGTACGTGCGCCCGATCAGCACCACAGGGACCGGCTCGGTTTTTTCCGTCTGGATAAGGGTCAGCGCCTCGAACAGCTCGTCCAGCGTGCCATAACCACCCGGAAAGATGGCAAACGCCACGGCATGCTTCATGAACATGAACTTGCGCACAAAGAAGTAGCGAAAATACAGGCTGATGTCCTGATAGGGATTGGCTTCCTGCTCACGCGGAAGATTGATGTTGAGGCCGATCGACAAGGCACCGTTGCCGATGGCGCCCTTGTTGACCCCCTCCATGATCCCCGGACCACCACCACTGATGACAGGCAAGCCGGCACTGGAGAGCAGGCGCCCCAGTTCTTCCGCCTGATGGTAATAGGGAGACTCAGGACCCAGACGGGCACTGCCAAAGACAATCGCCGCATGGGCGATCTTGGTGAGATGCTCGATTCCGTCAACCAGTTCGGACTGAATGCGCAGCACCCGCCAGGCTTCCGGCATTTTCCTGTCGAACATGCGTGACTCCGGTGTCTTTTACCGGAGTCTAGCAGTGGCAGGCCCGCTCTGCGAACTGCGGGAAAAGCCGTAGTGCTTAGTGCAAAAGATGAGGCGTGTCGTCGTCCTGCAGCCCGGCATTGCCTGCCTGCAACTGGCCTGCCATCTGCACGCCCGCGCCAATCATGCTTCTGGCAATATCACCAAGGTGATCGCCAAGCATCGCCCGTGCCTCGGGTGAAAACCGGATCGCCACCAGCGGCTCGGAGTGCCCGGGAGTCGAATCTGCCCGGCGCAGGATCACATCGCCGTCATCGGTTTCCACAATTTCAAGAAAAGCAGCAGCAGACATCAATATTCCAGAAAATACCACGCCACCATTTGACGGCGGCGTTCACGAATGATTCAAGCCTGCCAGCATTATGCACAGGCTTGCAGTTACCCCTGCAACTCACCCAGGGACATCAGGTTACTTGCCCTTGGCAGGACTCACTGTCCATTTGCCATCACTGTAGAACGCCTGCCAGCCGGTCGGCTTGCCGTCCTTTTCGGTGACAACATACTGCTCCTTCGTCTTGCGACTGAATCGCAACACACTCTTGTTGCCCTCCGGATCCTGTGCAGGTGCCTTCAGCAGGTAGCGGTGCTTTTCATCCAGCTTGTCGGCAACACTTTGCAGCTCCTCAATCATCGGCGCACGGGTCTCGCGATGCTTGGGAAACTGGCTGGCAGCCAGAAACAGGCCGGCCGCACCATCACGCAACAGGAAGAAGTCATCCGACTTCTCACACTTGAGGTGAGGCATGGGGATCGGGTCAGCCTTTGGCGGAGCCGCCTCACCACTGCGCAACAGCTTGCGTGTATTGCCGCAAGTCGAGTTCGTGCAGCCGAAATATTTACCGAAGCGCCCGGTCTTGAGCTGCATGTCGGAACCGCACTTGTCACATTCGATCAGCGGACCTTCATAGCCCTTGATCCGGTAACTGCCCTGCTCGATCTCGAAGCCGTCGCAATCAGGATTATTACCGCACACATGCAACTTGCGGCCTTCGTCGATCAGGTAGCTGTCCATGGCCGTGCTGCACTTCGGGCAGCGATGCCGCGCCAGCAACTGCCGGGATTCGCTTTCGTCATCGTTCTCGTCCAGCGCAACCACTTCGCCACCCGGTACCAGATTGACCGTACCCTTGCAGCGTTCCTTGGGCGGCAATCCATACCCGGAGCAACCCAGGAACACACCTGTACTGGCGGTACGGATCTGCATCGGACGACCACACAGCAGACAGGGGATATCAGTGGTCACCGGCTGATTGCGACGCATGCCGTCATCCTGCCCGGCATGCTCAAGCTTCTTCTTGAAGTCCTTGTAGAAATCGTTGAGAACCTTCTTCCAGTCGAGCTGGCCCTCGGCCACCTTGTCGAGCTCCTGCTCCAGCTCGGCAGTAAAGGCATAGTCCATCAGGTTATCGAAGTTCTCGGTCAGGCGATCCGTAACAATATCGCCCATCTTCTCGGCATACAGCCGGCGATTTTCCAGCTTCACATAACCACGTTCCTGCACCGTGGAGATGATGGCGGCATACGTGGAGGGACGACCGATACCGCGTTTTTCCAGTTCACGCACCAGCGTGGCTTCACTGAAACGTGCCGGCGGCTTGGTGAAATGCTGGCTCGGGTCCAGCTTCACCAGTGACAGGGCTTCGCCGACGGCCACATCCGGCAGTACCAGATCTTCCTTGTCTTTCTGTGCCGGCACCATGACCTTGGTAAAACCGTCAAACTTCAGGATGCGGCCGCGTGTACGCAGCTCGAAATCAGCAGCTGACACACTCATGCTGGTGGAGAGATATTCGGCATCCGGCATCTGGCATGCAACAAACTGACGCCAGATCAGCTCATACAAACGCTCGGCATCACGTTCCAGGGCCGCCAGGCTACCCGGCATGGCTGTCACATCAGAAGGACGAATGGCTTCGTGGGCTTCCTGTGCACCTTCCTTGCTGGAATAGACGTTCGGATTTTCCGGCAGGTATTTCTTGCCGTACTGGTCTTCGATAAAACCGCGCGCTGCAGCGACCGCATCCTGGCTCAGATTGGTCGAGTCCGTACGCATGTAGGTGATGTGGCCGGCTTCATACAGGCGCTGTGCCAGTGTCATGGTTTTCTTTACGGAAAAACCAAGACGGGTACTGGCGGCCTGTTGCAGTGTGGATGTAATGAACGGGGCATTCGGGCGTGTCCGGGTCGGCTTGTCATCGCGCTTGGCAACAACATAGCTGGCGCCCTGCAGTGACTTCAGTGCCGCATCTGCCTCCGCCTTGTTCTTCGGGCGGAAGGCACTGTCTTTATGCCGGGTCACTTCAAGTCGCAACGCCGCCTTCTTGGCAGTTTGCGTGTCGGCATGAATTTCCCAGAACTCTTCCGGAATAAACGCACGTATCTCGCGCTCGCGCTCCACCACCAACCGCACGGCTACCGATTGCACGCGACCGGCCGACAAACCACGTGCAATTTTTTCCCAGAGCAGCGGCGACACCATGTAGCCAACCACACGGTCGAGAAAGCGGCGCGCCTGTTGTGCATTCACGCGGTCAATATTGAGAATGCCTGGCTTCTTGAACGCCTCGGTAATCGCATTCTTGGTGATTTCGTTGAACACCACGCGACGAAAGCGCTGATCATCACCACCAATGACTTCCCGCAGGTGCCAGGCAATCGCCTCCCCCTCGCGATCCAAGTCAGTGGCCAGATAAATGGTGTCGGCATCCTTCGCCAGCTTCTTCAGCTCATCAACCACCTTCTCCTTGCCGGGAAGAATCTGGTAGTGCGCCGTCCAGTCATGCTCCGGGTCTACCCCCATGCGGGCCACAAGAGCCGACTTGCCCTTGCTCTCCTTCTGCAATGCCTTGGCCTCGGGCGAGAGCTTGCGCGTAGCTGCGGCAGCCTTGGCGCGCTCGGCAGGGTCTACCGGCTTGCCGGAGCCACTGACAGGCAGGTCGCGGACATGACCCACGCTGGATTTCACGATGAAATCCTTGCCCAGGTACTTGTTGATGGTCTTGGCCTTGGCCGGCGACTCGACGATGACGAGCGATTTGCCCATGAAATCGGCTATCCGTAGGGAATGTTAGGGGCCGGCAGCAATACCGGAGAGCGGCATATATAAGAGGGGATTGCATCCCGGTCAAGCGAAGCTCGCCAGCTGACCAGAAATTAGAGCAGGATCAGGAGAGGATTTTCTGCAGTTTCAGGAGCGTTTCGCGCAGGATGGGCAGATCCGCAGGCTCCCCGCGCTCCAGCCACCAGACACTCAGGGTGTTGGCCCTGGCCTCCACCGAAACCCAGTGCTCCGCCTGGACAGGCAGGGCAAGCGCCTTGAGGGCGGCCGGATCACCGGCACGGATCATCCAGTCGCCATCACTCAGGCGGTCCACACGAAAATAGGGCAGCCCCTTGTCCTCATCCCCCGTCAGCAGGGAATAGCAGGCCAGCAGACCACCCGATGGCTTCTCTCCGCGATACCAGTCAGGCGGCGGCAACAAACGGGCATGCAGGCCCAGCTTGCGGGCCTCGGCACGGAGCAGCATCAGGCGCTGGTCGCGTTGGCTGGGACGCAGCACCAGCATCTGCCCCCAGACAAACGCCACCACCACCACCAGCGCAATCAGGAAGGCTGTCACGAGGCGGCAGCTTCCTCTTGCGTACTGCCGTTGGGGAAGAACAATGGCTTGATCTTGCCCAGCTGCGCATCGAGAGAAGCCGAGACGCTGGACGACATGGTGAAGAAGCTGAGCAGGGCCTTGGAGTTCGAGTCGTTCTGGAAGGCACCCACGGTCCGCTGCCAGAAGGCATGGTTGACCAGCTGCAGTTGCTCGTTGGTCCTGACCAGTCCCTTGAGCTCCCAGTCAGGCGTCCCGCCCTCGCGCATCACGAAATACTGGCGCATCAGGTACATGGAGGCAGACCGCAGGATGAACTCTTCACGACTGGCAAATGGCAGATGATTGCGGGCATTCGGCTTGAGTTCACCGAAGATAGGGCAGGAGCTCGTTGCCATGATGAGACCCATGAGGGCGCGCACACCCTCTTCCAGTCCCACCCGCTTCACATACTCGCGCTCGGGCGTGACCACACGCACATTGGCCTTGGTATGTGCCGGCAGTTTCTGGAAGTCCCGGGCCATCTTGTCCAGATCAATGGCCGCCGGGCAATGACTGTACTCCGCCTTGCTCAGGGGACAGTTGCTGCACTGGTTGTTACCCAGTTGCGTCCACTCAGGGGCATCGGCAGGAATCCGTTTCGGATCAAATACACGGTCAAGGTCAACGTTGAACTTGAGCTCAAGACCGTCATCAAAGGTAAAGTAATACTGAATGCTTGTTGTCATGATCAATGCTCTGACCGCTATGCGGTCACGGTCTCTCCATGGCTAAAACACAGGCTGTCCGCAAGAGCATGTACTTGCGCAACTGAAGCCGGGCCGGCGTCTAAGTTAAAGCAATTGCAAGACTCAAGCCAGTAGCGCCAGCGGAACCACTTGGCATTTCCGGAATGACGCACCCGTCACACATTTAACCGGAATTACGGCCAACCGCACAAAAAGCAGCCCCTACGCGAGAATCCGCACAGGATCGCCCAGACCCAGACAGGCACGATCAGGACGCCTGGTGACAATCACATTCTGTCCGAAATATGTTTTTCCATCCGGCCCTGCGCGATAAGCCCGCAGGGCCGTCAGAATCTGACTGTTCTTGTCAGCCGTATCAGGATCAATGGAAGGAATGACACAGCGCGAGCAAGGCTTGACCACGGTCAGCTCGATCTCACCCACCTGCAGCCGCTTCCAGCCATCCTCGGCATGCGGCGAAACATCCCCGGCAATCACGATGTTTGGCCGGAACCGTCGCCAGTCCACGGGGGATGGCAGTCTGGCATTGAGATGGTCGAGTGAGGACTGGGTGACCAGAAGAAATGGAAACCCGTCTGAAAACCCGGTCGAGTGCCCTGCTCCTGCATAAGCCGGACTGACCATGCGGTGCGTGGTCTCCGGCATCCAGACCAGCCGCACCGGCATATCCAGAAAAACGGAGCACCAGGCATCAGCCTCCGGACTGACAGCCGGCACCGCAATCTCGTCTTCCCAGACCGTTACCTGAAGCTGGTCTGGCTGCGCTACCGGCATTACCTTCACGTCCGGCTGCCCTGGCGCCTGCAGAAGAAGCCCGCCATCCACGATGGTGGCCGAAATCAGGCACAGGCGGGGATGCGTACGCTGGGTGACAAAACGGCCACTGCCATCCACCAGCATCCAGCGCCTGTCGCCAGCCGGACCAAAGCGGTCGAGCAACATATGCCTCAACGGAACCTGCCGCCCCGACTTGAGCGGATAAATGGCCAGCGCCCCGATGTGCATACCTGTCTTCCCGTGAAAAACACCATTCTAGCGCCACTCGTCAGGCACTACAGCAATACCATACTGCCGAAAAAGACAGGGCTGTTCAAAAG
>JBASJP010000362.1:0-3098 GCA_049655345.1 Moraxellaceae bacterium | reverse complement strand
GCCTTACCTACTGGACGCCGGCCGAAAAGATCGAGCACAAGAAAGCCGACCGCATTGCCGCCGCCAGTGAAGCGGTGCATGTCGCCGGCTGGACGCGCGACGAAGTAAAGCACGTGCTGAAAATTCCGTTCAAGCCGCTGGAGCGCGATCCGCTGGTAGCCGTTTACGGTGGCATGCCGTGGGAGCCCTGGGCGCCCACTCTGGCGGCCGAACGCTTTCTGAAAGAACTGCAACGCATACAAAAGAAATTGGCTTGAATACATTGGCTTGAATACGTGGGAGCGGCTTTAGCCGCGATATTTTTTCTGGAAAATCGCGGCTAAAGCCGCTCCCACAGATAAACCGAAGCGTAATCATGTCTGAATGCCCCGCTTCTTGTTTCTTGTGGGAGCGGCTTCAGCCGCGAAGGTTTTGCAAACGACATTTCGCGACTGAAGTCGCCACCACCTTACTGAGTCATGGTGTTTTATGAGTCTGGCCAAACGCATCATTCCCTGCCTGGACGTGGACAAGGGCCGCGTCGTGAAGGGCGTGAAGTTCGAGGACATCCGCGATGCGGGTGACCCGGTGGAAATTGCGCGCCGCTACGATGCCGCCGGTGCCGACGAGATCACCTTTCTCGACATCACTGCCACGCATGAAGGCCGTGACACCACGGTGAAAACGGTGGAACGCATGGCCTCGGAAGTGTTTGTGCCACTGACCGTGGGCGGTGGCATTCGTGAGATCAAAGACATCCGCACCATGCTCAATGCCGGCGCCGACAAGGTGAGCATCAACTCGGCTGCCATCACCCGTCCGGAATTCGTGAAGGAAGCCGCTGACAAGTTTGGCGCGCAGTGCATCGTGATTGCGATTGATGCCAAGAAAGTGAGCGCGCCCCACGAGAAAGACCGCTGGGAAATCTTTACCCACGGCGGCCGCAAGGCCACCGGCATTGATGCCGTGGAATGGGCCATCCGCATGACCACCTACGGTGCCGGCGAAGTGTTGCTGACCAGCATGGATGCCGATGGCACCAAGGCCGGTTATGACCTGGGCCTGGTGCGTGCAATTTCTGATGCTGTGCCGGTACCAGTGATTGCCTCGGGTGGTGTTGGCAACCTGCAGCATCTGGCCGACGGCATCCTGCAGGGCCATGCCGATGCGGTGCTGGCCGCCAGCATTTTCCACTTTGGTGAATACACGATTCCCGAGGCCAAGAAGTACCTGCAGGAACGCGGCATCGAGATGCGGCTCTGATTTGACGACACCCTGACGCAGCAGACGTATTTGCCGAGGCGGCGCAACAGGCTATGGTAGTAGCATGTGCATTGGGGCAGACATGCCCCGTCAACAGGGAGCCGACGGCGCACCATGTCATTTCATCCGGTTATCGTCCGCCAGTCGTTGTGGCACTGGCTTGCCCTGATCGCCACCCTGCTGGTGGTCACGCAGGTGCAGGGCGCGGCCATCCGGATTGATCACCAGACGCCCTACCAGACACTCATTCCCTGGATGCAGGAGTGCCTGACGCCCTCCGTCGCAGAAATGCCCGACCAGCTGGACCTGTCCACCTGCAGCAAGGGCCGGTTCACTCAGGTTGATGCCCGCGGCATCAATCACGGCTTTACCTCCGAGGTACTCTGGCTGCGCTTCAGCCTGCACAATGCCGAAGCCACCGCCGTACATACCCATCTTGAGATTGGCTTTCCGCAACTGGATGATGTGCGGCTGTTCTGGAAGGACAACGGACAATGGCTGATCGGCAGAAGCGGCGACAGCCTGCCGTTCGAATCGCGCATGCCGCAGACACGACTGCCCGGCTTCCTGCTGCACCTTGCCCCCGGTGAAACACGCGAGGTCTACCTGCGCGTGGCGTCGACCAGCTCCATCACCACGCCGATTTCCATTTCCTCACCGGCAGCACTCCTGCAGCACCACGAAGAAAAGAACATACGCATCGGAATTTTCTACGGCATCAGCATTGCCGTCATTTTCATGGCCGCCATTTTCTATCTGCTGCTACGGGAAACGGTCTATCTCAATTTCTTTTTCTTCATCATCAGCATTACCGGCATCATGCTGTGCCTTGATGGTGTCGGCTACAAGATATGGTCACACCTGCAGGTGTGGGAGCAGTATGCCATCATCATCTTCGAGGCCTTGGCCGGCATCTTCGGCATTCTGTTTGCGCGCCACTTCCTTCGCTCGGCCTCCACACCAGGCACAATTGACCTGATATACCGGGGCCTGATTGCCTGGTTCTTGATTTGTCTGGTGTTGGCGCTTGCTGCGCCCTACAAGACCTTCGTGTTTCTCGTGGCCATCGCCTGCCTGCTGCTCATCCCCGTGATGTTCATTCACGGCGTAATCATGTCACTCAGGCGCGACAAGCCCGCCATCATGTTTACGGCTGGCTGGAGCGGACTTTTTGTGGCCGGCGCCCTTATCTTCATTTCCAACCTTGGCTACGCCCATCACATGGATGTGTCGGTGGAGTATTTCCGGCTTGGTATCGAGCTGGTGATGCTGGGGCTGTCGTTCAGTCTTGGCTGGCGCATTTACGAAATGAAGGAAGCGCGCCGGATTGCCGAGGCGGCGGCCAGTGCTGCCCTTGAACTCAGTCGCACCCGCAGTGAATTCCTGGCGCGCATGAGCCACGAGTTGCGCACACCCATGAACGGGGTGTTGGGCATATCGGAGCTTCTGCGTGACACCCCCATGAGCCCCATGCAGAAAAACTACATCAACACCCTGCATGACTCCGGACGTCACCTGCTGGATGTCATCAACGACATCCTGGATTTTTCCAAGCTGTCGGCCGGCAAGGTGGAGCTGCGCCATGAGGCTTTTTGCGTGCAGGACATTGCAGATGACGTGCAATCAATATTTTCGATCCAGGCCGACACGCGAAACCTGTATTACTCGGTGGAAACCAGCGGCACGGCTACGCCGGTGACAGGCGACCCGACCTGGCTGCGTCAGGTGTTCATCAACCTGATTGGCAATGCCTTCAAGTTTACGGAAACAGGTGGCGTGACCGTGTCGGTGCGCATGACGCCGGCATCAGACAACCGACAGGCCCTGCACGTTGATGTCACGGATACCGGACGTGG
>JBASJP010000361.1:0-1565 GCA_049655345.1 Moraxellaceae bacterium | reverse complement strand
GTGCTGGAGGCCAGTGGCAGCCGCGGCCTGGTGACTGATCCGCAGCGTGAGCCTGCGCTGCACCCGGGTGCCCTGACCGATGCCGATCTCGATCGCTCGCGTACGCAGTTGCTGGGTCTGCTGGAGGATCGTGATGCATTACGCGCCGCCCTTGCCCCCTTTCTGTCAGAAGCCAAGTACGACGATTACGAACCTGAAGGTCAGGAAGTGACGCCAGAGGAAATCACGGCGGCCCTTGCTGCCGGCGCCCTGCTGCGTCGCGACCCGGCTTCGCGCTGCCTCTACACCGTACGTGACGGCCTGCCGGATCAGCTGTTTGTAAACGGCCAGCTCATCGGGTTTCCTGCGCACCTTGCTGTGCTGGTACAAATGCTCGCTGATCAGCGTTGCCTGACCGCTGAGGACCTGGCGCCGTGGCAGGAGGATGCAGAGGCGTTACACTGGTTGCATGAGCAAGTGACAGAGGGTCACTGGTTTGTGGAGTTGATGGATGACAACACCCCCTAATCAAGCGTTTGAACTGGCACTGAGCAGCTTTGTGCTGGGCGAATCCGAAGCCCTGGTGCATCTGGAGGGCGAGGATGCATTTTCGCGGGCCCAGGTCCTGCTGATGCAGCAGGCAAAGCGTGAGCTGTTTATCCTGACGCCTGACTTTGAGCCGGAGCGTTACAACGAGGCCGGATTTGCCGACGCCCTCTCTGCCTTTGTGCGGCGCAGCCGCTTTACCGATGCCCGCATTCTGGTGGGTGATCCGGCGCTGGCCATTCGCTGGGGTCATCAGGTTGTGGCGCTTGGCCGGCGACTGAGCAGCAACCTGAAAATACGCCAGCTGCATGACGAGGATGCCAAGGTTCAGCATATGTGGATGGTGGCTGATGATATCGGCATGCTGCGCCGTGAAGGTACAGCCGGTCTCAAGGGTATCCTTTCAGCCAAGTCCATTCCGCATGCCCAGCGTGCGCGCCGCCAGTTCATTGAAATGTGGGAGCGCTCCACCGACGTGCCGGACTTCCGGCAATTGCATCTGTGAACGCCTTGCGCTGGCCGGCAATCCTGATGTTGTGGGCGCTGTTCATGCCTGCGGCAGTAATTTGGCCGGTTGGTGCATCTGCGGAAACCGGGCTGGCAATCATTCCATCTGATCGTGCGGATGAGCTGGTATCAATACTGGAACCCATGGCTGCGCCGGAAGGCAGTGTGAGTGCATGGCAGGGTCAGTTGATCATCCGTGCGACAGCAGAAAAAATGGCCCTGATAAAAAGTACCCTGGATACGCTCAACAAGCCCTTGCGCAATCTGCTGGTTCAGGTGCGCCGGCGTGGCACAAGTGCCTCGTCGCAACAGGTACTTGGTGCGGCCGGGCGTGTTGTTATTCGTGATGGGGATGCTTCGGGTAGGGTGACCATTCGGGCTGAGGATGAGCAGACGCGGCAGCAGAGTCAGTCGACCTACACTTTGCGTGCCATTGAGGGATCAACCCTGTTTATTGCGATCGGCTCGGATATCCCGGTGGTGACGTATGCCTATGGCCCGCGAGGCAGTGTCACGCAGGAATATGTCCCGGT
>JBASJP010000360.1:0-5593 GCA_049655345.1 Moraxellaceae bacterium | reverse complement strand
ACGGATTTCAACCTCTGGAGACACCCATGAGCTTCTTCATTTCCGAAGCCTATGCCAACACTGCACCTGCTGCCGGCCCCTCGATGTGGGGTCAGCTGATCATGCTGGGCGGTTTCGCCCTGATTTTCTATTTCCTGTTGCTGCGTCCGCAGATGAAGCGCCAGAAGGAGCACAAGTCGCTCGTGGAAGGTCTGCAGAAGGGTGACGAGATCGTGTTTGCCGGCGGTCTGATCGGCCGCATCAACAAGCTCGAAGATGACTTTGCCGTGGTAGAGCTGGCGCAGGGCGTGGACATCAAGATCCAGAAGTCCTCCGTGCTGGCCACGCTGCCCAAGGGCACCCTGAAGAACATCTGAATAATCACAACGACGGCCCGCACAGACGGGCCGTCATTTTGCATCGCTCGAGGTCCAGCATGCGTTTTCCCCTGTGGAAGTATGGCCTGATCATCCTGGTCACTGTCGCCAGCCTGATCTACTCACTGCCCAATCTCTATCCTGACGAACCGGCCATCCAGATTTCCGGCGCCAGTGCTTCTGTGCCGGCTGATCAGGCAGTAATGGAGCGGGCAACCACGGCACTCAATGTTGCCGGGATTGCCTTCCATGATGCCGAGGTGCAGGAAAAAGGCATTCTGGTCCGTGTTGATACGGCTGAAACACAGCTGAAAGCGCAGGATGCGGTTCGTCGTGCGCTGGGCGACAGCTATGTGGTGGCGCTCAATCTGGCACAGACTACCCCGGACTGGCTGAAGGCGCTGGGCGCCGGGCCAATGAAGCTGGGCCTCGATCTTCGCGGCGGTGTGCACTTCATGCTGGAAGTGGACATGGCCAAGGCGCTGGAGCAGCGTCAGGAGTCCTACGTTACCGATATCAAGGCCAAGTTCCGTGAAAAGAAACTGGCCTATCGCGTGGTAGCAGAGCGTGAGCAGGGTTTTGAACTCAAGTTTGCGACGGCGGATGACCGGCTCAAGGCGGTGGATTATGTGAAGCTGGAGTTTCCCGAGTTTACTCAGGCGCAGCGTGAGGCCGATGGTGCCTTTCTGGTGGATCTGACGTTCCGGCCGGAAAAGCTGCGCGAGATCACGGACTATGCGGTTAACCAGAACCTGACCACCATTCGTAACCGCGTCAACGAACTGGGCGTGGCCGAGTCCGTTGTCCAGCGCCAGGGCGCCAGCCGTATTGTGGTTGAGCTGCCAGGCGTGCAGGACACGGCCGAGGCCAAGCGTATTCTGGGCCGTACCGCCAGCCTGGAGTTCCGCTTTGTTGACTGGGACCACAACGGCGAGGCAGTGAGTGGCATTGCCCCTCCAGGCACCGAGCTGATTCCGTTCAAGAGCGGTGCGGATGCGCCAGTGCTGCTGCAGAAACGCAAGATCGTGACCGGGGAGCGCGTCGTCAATGCCCAGTCCGGCTTTGACGAGCTCTCCAACCCGCAGGTCAATATTTCGCTGGATTCCCGTGGCGGCAAGCTCATGGCTGATGCCACACGCGACAATGTTGGCAAGCTGATGGCTGTCGTGTTCGTCGAGTCCAAGCAGAAAACACGCGTGGTCACCAATGCCGAAGGCAAGCAGGTGGAAATGCGTGAAACGTTTGTGGAAAAGAACGTCATCAATCGCGCCACCATCCAGTCCATGCTGGGTTCACAGTTCCGTATCACCGGACTCGATTCGCCGGCTGAAGCGGCCGAGCTGGCATTGCTGTTACGTGCCGGCGCGCTTGCGGCACCGATGTACTTTGTGGAAGAGCGGACCGTTGGCCCAAGCCTGGGGCAGGAAAATATCGACAAGGGTGTGCTGTCCACACAGGTTGGTTTTGCGCTGGTCGCCATCTTCATGATTGCGGTCTACAAGGGTTTTGGCCTGATTGCCAATGTTGCGCTTGTTCTGAATGTGGCCATCCTGATGGCGATCATGGGGGCAATGGGAGCAGCCTTGTCACTACCGGGTATTGCAGGGATCGTGCTGACCGTGGGGATGGCGGTGGATGCCAATGTGCTCATCTTTGAACGTATCCGGGAGGAGTTGCAGCGTGGCATGTCGCCTCAGGCGGCCATCATGGCCGGCTATGACCGTGCCTTTGTCACCATTCTCGACTCCAACCTGACCACGCTGATTGTTGCCGTTATCCTCTTTGCTGTGGGTTCTGGTCCGGTGAAAGGATTTGCTGTGACTCTGTCGATCGGGATCATGTCCTCCATGTTCACGGCCATTACCGTGACACGTGCCATTGTTAACCTGGTTTACGGCGGAAACCGCCGTGTCACCAAACTGAGCATCTGAGAGCGCCATCATGTCCGAACAACGCATTATCCGCTTCATGCGCATTCGCACGCCGATGGCGATTCTTTCGCTGCTCGTCGTGATTGCCGGCCTGGCCGCCATGGTGACCAAGGGCCTGAATCTCGGTCTGGATTTTACCGGGGGAACCACCGCCGAAATCAATTACGTACAGTCTGTTGATCAGGAGGCTGTGCGTCTTGCTCTTGAGAAAAACGGCTTTGCTGACGTGGTCGTGCAGCATGTGGGCAGCTCAACGGATGTCATACTGCGCATGCCGCCGCAAAAGGGGCACGAGACCAACATCAGTGCCGACATTCTCGCTGCAGCCAATTTTGATCCGGCCAATCCTGCCACGATCCGGCAGGTTGAAAGTGTCGGCTCGCAGGTGGGCGGCGAGATGTACCAGAACTCGCTGCTGGCCATCGGACTGTCGCTGTTCCTGATGATGATTTACGTGGCGTTCCGCTTCCGCATGAAGTTTGCAGTTGGGGCCGTTGTCTCTCTGCTGCATGACGTGCTGTTCACGGTCGGGGCATTTGCCATTTTCGGCTTTCCCTTCGACCTGACCGTATTGGCGGCTGTGCTGGCTCTGATCGGTTACTCCTTGAATGACACGATCGTGATTTTTGACCGTATCCGCGAAAACTTCCGCAAGCTGCGCAAGGCGGACCCGGTCGAGATCGTGGATATTTCGCTGACCGAAACACTGCGTCGTACGATCATGACCGTGGCTACCGTGCTGGTGGTGGTGGTGGCGCTGCTGTGGCTGGGCGGGCCTGCCCTGAAGTGGTTCTCGGTGGCGATGCTGATCGGTCTGTTTGCCGGTACCTACTCCTCCATCTATATCGCGACCAACTATGCCCTGATGATGGGTCTGGACAAGGACGACTTCGTCATTCAGCCCAAGGTGGTCGAAGAAGGGGAAGAGTTGCTGTAAGCCGTAACTGGCATGAAAAAGCCGGACGTGTTCCGGCTTTTTCATGGAAGGCTTTTATTTGCTAATGATAAGCATTATCATTAGCAAATAATTCCGGAGCAGATCATGTCCCCAGATTCATCAGATCCAGCCATCCCGTCCTTGCAACCGGCACAGCCAGTGATGCTGGATTCCACGCTACTTTTTGCCCGGGGAAAGGAGGTTCGCATTCGTCATGCGGGGGAGGAGTACCGGTTGCGGCTGACCAGTAACAACAAGCTGATCCTGACCAAGTAGCCAAGTAGCCAAGTAGCCAAGTAGCCAAGTAGCCAAGTAGATAGTACTCAGTGCGCGGCGCTATCCTCGTCCTTCATGCGGTTATTTTCTGCAATACGCTGATTTATATACCATTCCTCTGGTGTTTCACTTGCGCCCAGTAGCTGGAAAAAAGCTAGCAGCTCCTTTTCCACATTCTTCTCGATAGTCTTCAGTGCGGTGGCTACCTGCATGATGGGGACCTCGCATGACCAGTCAGTCTACATTTTTAACAGTAGACAGTTTGTATCTGTCGGGCAAGGCCGTTCATCCGGCGGACAGGGCCTCCTGATCGTTGCGGGGGCAACTGGACAGCTTGGCGATCAGCGCCGGCAGCATGAGCGGTTTGGACAGGTAGTCATTCATGCCGGCGGCGATGCATGCCGTACGGTGTTCGGGCAGGGCGTGTGCAGTAAGGGCGACGATCCACACTGGCTGGTAATGCAGGTGTCTTTCCAGCGCCCTGATGGCCCGGGTGGTGTCATAGCCATCCATTAGCGGCATTTCACAATCCATCAGGACCAGATCAAGCTGATTGTGGATGTCCCGGACAATATCGAGCGCTTCAATGCCGCTGCTGGCCATGCGGGGATGAATGCCAAGCTTGCGCAGCAGTCCGGAGATGATCATCTGGTTGATCGGGTTGTCCTCCACCACCAGCACGCGCAGTTCGGTAAAGGCAGGAAGGGCTGCCGGCGCCAGATCTGCACTGGCAATCGTGCCCAGGGCAGGCTCTGCAGCAATCGAGAAGCGGAAGGTTGATCCAGCCCCCGGGGTGCTGACTGCAGAGATGGTGCCGCCCATCAGCGTGACCAGTTGCTTGCTGATCGTAAGGCCAAGTCCGGTTCCGCCGTACTCGCGGGCGGTGGAGGAATCTGCCTGCGTGAACCAGTCAAAAAGGCTGTCGATTTTTTCCGGATCTATGCCGATTCCGGTGTCGCTTATCTCAAACTCCAGTCCTGTTTTTCCATCCGGCAGCAGTCCGGTCTTACGCACGTGCAGTTGCACGGATCCTTGCGCAGTAAACTTGATGGAGTTGCTGAGCAGATTGAGGATGACCTGGCGCAAGCGGTTCTGGTCGCCGCGCAAGCCGGCAGGAACGTCGGGATCAACAGAACATTGCAGAGATAGCGATTTTTCCTGTGCACTCAGGCTGAAGACCTGTATGCATTCATCCAGAAGTCCCTGCAAGTCAAAGTCGGCAAATTCGAGCGTGATCTTGCCGGCCGTTATTTTTGAGTAATCCAGAATGTCGTTGATGACATGCAGGAGTGCATGACCGGACTTGTGCAGGGTGTCGACATAGTTCTTTTGTGTGTTGTCGAGAGGCGTGTCCTGCAGCAACTGGGTGATGCCAAGCAGGGCATTCATCGGCGTGCGAATCTCATGACTCATCTTGGCCAGGAATTCTGTCTTTGCCGCATTCTCGGCTTCAGCAAGCAAGATGGTTTTTTGCTGGATGTTCTGTTCCTGCTTGAGTGTATTCAGCCGGTTTGCAAGTGCGAGTGACAGAAGGATCTGCTGCAGGACAAACCCCATTTCCATGCCGTTCAGTGTAATCAGGAACGGAAGCCAGGGGGTAAGTCCGAGGCTATGTAGCGACAGTGCCATCCCCAGCAACAGCAACATGCTCCACGCAAAAAGGAACAGGCGTGCTTCACGCATGCCTTCGTGCCAGCGTATCAGGGCATTGCCCGATATGATGCTGATAACGACGATGGCGATGATTGGCTGAAGCTGGTAGCCGATTGCCAGTGGCAAAAAAAACTGGGCAACCATGATGGTGCCGCTGGCAATGGCGGCGAACTTCAGTGCCGTATCCGGCAGACGATGCCGGCTGGGGCCAAGAAAATCCCTGGCAAACAAGGGGCCTGCCGCCAGCATCATGAAGATGAAGAGAAGCTGGGCATGACCATTCCACTCGGGTTGGTCGGGCCACAGACGAAACCCCATGCCCTCAAAGCAGAGCAGGTATGAAAAAGCTGCTGTGGCATACAGCACGTAAAAGCGGTAGACCTTTTCGCGCACGGCCAGCCAGAGAAATAGGTGATACACCAGGATGCCGAATGCAATGC
>JBASJP010000359.1:0-3407 GCA_049655345.1 Moraxellaceae bacterium | reverse complement strand
ATCCCCCCGACAGGGAGAGGCATAGGGATGCGTGGGGTCCGCCCCGGCCAGATAAATGTTGACCGCCCTGTCTATCATCGACTTTGACAGCATGGAGTCACTGGCACTGTTGGCCGACAGTGCCGGCAAGGTACCAGTTACATCCGTACCGGGCGACAATGTCAGCGCACACACCGGCATGGGCAGGTTTTCAAGCTTGGCACGCAACAACGTGACCAGGGTCAGGTTGCCACCCGCAGAATCACCCGCTATCACCAGTGGCTCATTGTCCTGCAAGTCCGCCGACAACTGCCGGTAGACATGAAACGCATCGTCCGGCGCCGCCGGATATGGATGCTCCGGGGCCAGGCGGTAATCCGGCAGAAAAATCCGGGCATGCAGCCGCTTTGCGAGTTCACCGCAGAAGGTGTGATAGGTCGCCAGTTTGCCACCAATGAATGCACCCCCATGCAGATAGAGCATGGTCATGCGTGGATCAGCCACCTCCAGCCACTCACCAGGAACCCCGGCAACGCTTGCCTGCCGCACCCGGACACCGGATGGCAAGGGACTGGGAAACAGCTTGGTATCCATGGCGCTGCGCAGATGGCGAACCAGCTTTGCGTTTGATGTCAGCTCACGCTTCACCCGCATGCGCAAGAAAAACTTCAGCATGCGGGCCTGAATGGATGCCATATCGTGTCGTTCCGTCATTGAAGTGTGAATGTGGATGTCGTGCTTGAGAGTTGCTTGCCGTGCATCCGTCAGGGAGCAACGAGCCGATAGGCCTCACCCAGACTACGCGCATACAAACGCGGAGCGACGCGCTTGAACATCCACGCAATACGCCCGTCAATTTGCGGCAACATATACATCTGCCCCTTGTCGAGCGCGTCCAGCGTTTTGCGTGCAACCGCATCACTGTCAATCAGGGCGAATTTTGTCATTGCCGTTTTGGCAAACTCGGAGCGATAGGACGGCAGATGACCATCGTTGACAATATTGGTCGGCACCACCGTCGGGCACAGCACCGTGACCTTGACCCCAGTCCCCGTCAACTCAGCCGACAAGGTCTCCGACAAGGCCATCACGCCCGCCTTGGTCACGTTATAGGCACTCATTTCCGGTGCCGCCGCAAAACCCGCTGCCGACGCCACGTTGATGATTCCACCATAGCCCAGCGCTTTCAGTTTTGGCGCAAAAAAATGGCAGCCGTGTATCACGCCCCAGAGATTGACATTGACGCACCAGTGCCACTCCTCCAGCGATACCTCTCCGATCTGGCCGCCAAGGCCCACACCTGCATTATTCACGACCAGCGTGACAGGGCGGCCAAGCAAGCCTTCGGCCTTGTCCGCCAGCGCAGCCATCTGCTCGGCATTGCCGACATCGCAGGCATAGGCAACCGCGTGCGTGTTCAGGCTACGCAGCATAGCAGCGGTTTCCTCGGCACGATCCATGCGGATGTCCACACACAAAACGGCACCGCCACGGCGACCGATTTCATAGGCAAAGCTGCGACCAATACCACTGCCCGCGCCGGTAACAACCGCTGCCGCTCCTTGCGAGAGCTTCTGGGTTTTTTTCTTCATGGGAATTATTCCTTGTGGTTACGCTGCTTGTCCAACCGATCTCAGTTTCCCTTTGCTCGGGGCATTCTTTTTCAGTTTCCAGTCGAGCAGGGCCTCAAACGCCTTGTGTGGATCCCCAGTCTTCTCGTAGTTACGCTTCCAGACATGGATGACTTCTCGGTTGTCATCATCCCAAGGATGAAAGTCTGGCATGAAGTACTGCAGGTAATGAGCCGTAAAAATGCGCGTAAAAATACCAGGATTGCCAAACAGGATATTGCTCATCCGCAGGGCCGAGCGCCAGTTGGTCAGCTGCTTGTCCTTGTAGAGCAAATAGGCCTGATTTCCGACCATGAGCGGCAGCCCGAGGATCGTCCCCGCCGCCATGCCTCCCACCCGTTTTAAATATCCCCTGATACCGCCACCGCTGGCGGCAACATACACGTCAAAACTAACGCCCTTGTGCTCTGTTTCCTCGACGAAGTGCCAATACAACATCGCCCTGAGCTCGGGGTCAGACTCGTTAAAGAGTTCCGGGTTTTCCAGCAAGACTGACGATATGACGGCGGTAAAATGCTCAAACGCGGCCGCCATGGAGCTCTGCATATCCTCACTAAGCTTATCCTGCATGACGGCTCTGATCTTGCTGAAAGCAGCCGCCACCTTATCAATCGGTACGCCATGAGCAACACAGGCATCGTTCATATCATCATGCTCGCGCGCATGTATGCGCTCCTGACGGCAGAAATTGATCGCCGCCTGGCGCATCTCGGGATCGTGCAGCTTATCGAGTTGCACCCGGGCCGAGTTCATGACCCAGCGCTCACCCTCTGGAACCGCCGCCAGAATGGCGTTCATCCAGTGCGTGGTCCACGGGTCACCGTTAAACCAGTGGCGCGCCACCGTGTCGGTGTTCATTTTAAAATGAATGTCACGGGGTACCACTTCTTCGTATCCGATCTCTCTGCTCGCACTAGACATGATTCGTCTCCTGGTCTTTTTATCTCACTGTTTCGGACCGCTAATGAGCGGGCCTCCATCTTTTGCCTCCTTACTTGATTTGGTCGGTTGACCAGCCTAATAAGGAGGCAAGTTGCCTCTAAACACTTAACATCACCCAGTACCACTACTCCTGAGCTGACATTGCCAGTCCTCAGTCACTCACACACTCACTGAAGCCCGGATATCACCCTGCTCAATTACTGACGCCACAACATGGTTACATTATTTGATGTAATCATTGCGCAGTGTCATTGTCAACAGGCAAATAGAGGGATTTTTACGAGGAAAGAGGAAAGAGGAAAGAGCCAAGAACGATGTGAAGGCAGGCAGGCGCAAGTGCTCAGGCTGCTCCTCAATGCCCGGGCGTGGGCGTGGGCGTGGAAGCCTGACAAATTACATCATGTATTTGCCCAAGCGGCAGCCGAACCGCCTCCTGCAAATGATTTTGCGGGAGGCGCGCCTGGGGCGATATTTCTTAGGACACTATTCTCAGCGCTGTCTGAGCTCTATTTTGCTGTAGAGCTCACCGCCCGTGATCACGGCCTCGCCCAAACGGTAAGAGGCGGTGGGCACCGGGCTGGCGGCTGTGCCGCCGCCCAAAAAGTTGATGTCTCCTATCCTGAGCACATCCGTTGCAGCCGTACCCGGATCAAACTGGATGGTATTCTCCATACGCAGATAGACTCGCGCAAAGTCCGTGCCAAATCCGGTAGTGCCCAATCCACTGCTGGGCGTCAGCTCTTTGCCAATGTCAATCCGGGTGTCGGTCAGGTTCAACTTGCCGCTGATGGATGCCAGCTGAATCTGGCTGCCATCCAGAGGCTCGCTAATATCCAGGCATGTCCCCGTCCCGGC
>JBASJP010000358.1:0-1728 GCA_049655345.1 Moraxellaceae bacterium | reverse complement strand
ATGGATCGCCGCATACGGCATCACTCGTCATTGCGTCTGACCGAGCCACAGGTACTCGCGTTTCTAGCGGCCATTACAGCGCCCGTGCAGGTTATTCGTGCGTCACAGGGATTTCCGTTTGATCCGGTGGTGTTTGATACACGGCTTGCGGCCTTGCATCAGCTGGAGCTGCAGACGGTGCCTGGCGGGCATCATCTGCATCTGGATGAAAGTCCGGCAGAAGTGGCAGCGGTCATCAACCTCTTTTTGTCGCGCGCCGACTGAACAACACACCGGCTTTATGTGGCGATCAGTTTTTTTCCTGTGCTGCCGCCAGCTTGCGTGCATACACGAGCATCTCTTCCGGAATGACACCGGGATTCTGCCGCTTCCTGTCCCATGCCTGTTGCGCCTTCTCATGGGGCAGGTACAGATTGTCGCCTGCGCCAACCGCCGCCACGATGCCTTCGGCAATGTCATCCGCCGTTATGTCCGAGCTTGCCAGCAATTTGTTCAGTGCGGCCTTGGTGAGCGGGTCATGCGTGCGCAGGGACTCGTTCAGGTTGGTCTGGAAATAGGACGGGCACACGGCCAGGGTGCGGATATTCCATGGCGACAGTTCGGCTGCCAGTGTTTCCGAGAGGGCAACCACGCCGGCTTTGGCCACATTGTAATTGGCCATGGCAGGCGGGTTGAGCAGGCCGGCCATGGAGGCAATGTTAACAAACTGTCCCTGTTGCTGCTGCTTGAACAGCGGTGTGAATACGCGACAGCCACGCACCACACCCAGCAGGTTAATGTTCAGCATCCATGACCAGTCAGCCTCACTGATGCCATCAAAACTTCCACCACCGGCTACGCCGGCATTGTTGACGACAATGTCCAGTCCGCCCCAGTGCGCAGTGATCCAGTCCAGCGCGGCCACAAAGTCAGGCTCGCTCGTGACGTCTAGTGCCAGGAACACGGCGTCAGCGGCACCAGAGGCCTTGCAGAGCGCGACGGATTCCTCTGCACGCTCACGGGCAATGTCCGCCACAATGATTTGTGCGCCACGTCGCGCCCATGCCATTGCCATGGCACGGCCAAGGCCGCTGCCGGCACCGGTGATCAGGACACGAACGGGCGAGGGCGACGTCATGGTGCTTTCTCAGTTGGTCAGCGACAGGAATTCGTTGCGGGTTTGCGGGTTCTCGCGAAAGCGTCCCAGCATAATGGAGGTTTTCATCACCGAATTTTGTTTTTCCACGCCACGCATCATCATGCACATGTGACGGGCTTCAATGATCACGCCAACCCCGCGGGCATCCGTCACCTTCTGCACCGCATCAGCAATCTGCTTGGTCAGGTTTTCCTGGATCTGCAGGCGGCGTGCATACATGTCGACGATGCGTGCAATCTTCGATAATCCCAGCACCTTGCCGGAGGGCAGGTAGGCGACATGGACCTTGCCAATGAACGGCAGCAGGTGATGTTCGCAGAGCGAGTACAGCTCGATGTCCTTCACAATGACCATTTCATCGTTGTCGGACGGAAAAATGGCGTTATTGACGATGGTGTCGAGGTCTTCCTCATAGCCCTTGCAAAGGTAACGGAAGGCCTTGGCGGCGCGGGCAGGCGTATCTTTCAGGCCGGGGCGCTCCAGGTCTTCACCGACGGCGGTGATGATGCTGGCATAGGCGTTTTCCATGGGGTTCAGGCCTCGTGTCATGAAATCAAGGGGTGCCACCCTAACCAAATCACTGGCAGGGG
>JBASJP010000357.1:0-22954 GCA_049655345.1 Moraxellaceae bacterium | reverse complement strand
GCCCTGCTGAGCAAGATTCGCGAATCACACCCCGATCTGCCAGTCATCATCATGACGGCGCACTCGGATCTTGATTCCGCCGTGTCGTCTTACCAGAGCGGTGCGTTTGAATACCTGCCCAAGCCGTTTGATGTCGACGATGCCATTGCACTGGTCAAGCGCGCCGTTGCCCATCATCACGAGCAGCGTCAGGATGCCGCACCGGCGATTGCCGTTCCCAGCACCGACATCATCGGCGAATCGCCGGCGATGCAGGAAGTCTTCCGCGCCATCGGCCGTCTCTCGCACTCCAACATCACCGTGCTCATCAACGGCGAAAGCGGCACCGGCAAGGAACTGGTGGCTCATGCACTGCACCGTCATTCGCCGCGCAGCAGCGAACCGTTCATTGCACTGAACATGGCCGCCATTCCAAAAGACCTGATGGAGTCCGAGCTGTTCGGCCATGAAAAAGGCGCCTTCACCGGTGCCGGCTCCCTGCGGCAGGGACGCTTCGAGCAGGCCAACGACGGCACACTGTTCCTGGATGAAATCGGTGACATGCCGCTCGACACCCAGACGCGCCTGCTGCGCGTGCTGGCCGACGGGGAATTCTACCGGGTCGGCGGACACACGCCGGTCAAGGTGGATGTGCGCATCATCGCCGCCACGCACCAGAATCTGGAAAAGCTGGTCGCCGACGGCAAGTTCCGTGAAGATCTTTTTCACCGCCTGAACGTGATTCGCGTGCACATTCCACGCCTGCGCGACCGGCGCGAAGACATCCCGATGCTGGCTGCCTATTTCCTTGCACGCGCCGCCAAGGAAATGAGTGTCGAACCCAAAACCTTGCGCCCGGAAACCGCCGAACTGCTGCAGCAGTTGCCATGGCCCGGCAATGTGCGTCAGCTGGAAAACACCTGTCGCTGGCTGACCGTCATGGCCTCGGGCCGTGAAATCCTGATTGGTGATCTGCCGCCCGAACTGATGCAGCGCAATGACAATGACCAGTTCTCGCATGCACAGGACTGGGAGCAGGGACTGGCCAACTGGGCACGCAAGGCACTCACTGCCGGCGAAACGCCGCTGCTGGATACGGCACTGCCGGCATTTGAAAAAGTGATGATTACGGTCGCGCTCAATTTCACTGGCGGACGCCGTCGTGATGCCTCAAAACTGCTGGGCTGGGGACGCAACACCCTGACGCGCAAAATACAGGAACTCAAACTGACGTTTGCCGATGACGATGAGGGTGATGAAGGGGAATGAAACGGTACTGGCCAGCGGCGGCAGCTGGCCAATCAGTAAAAAGCGTCAGTCACCCTGACGCTTTTTACCATTCTGGTCACCGCGTTCATCGCCGTTGCGCGATTCTTTCTTTTCTTTCTTGTCACGCTTCTCGCCACGCGACGGGGGCCCGCCACCATCGGCCCGTTCTTCATGCTGGCGACGGCGCAATGCCTGCCGCTCTTCCGGACTCATCTGCTGCCATTTGTCGCGCATGGCACGCCGCTCTTCTTCCGGCATTTCACGCCACTTGTTGTAGCGCTTCTTCACTTCGGCCTGTTCTTCCGGAGACAGTTTCTGGAAGCGTTCATAGCGCTCCATGAGCGCTTCCCGCTTTTCCGGAGGCAACGACTGCCAGCGCTGGATGCGCTCGCGCTCCTGTGCCGACATGTCCTGTGCATCGCGACCGCCGGGCGGGCCCTTATCGGCCAGCACCAGCGGACTGCCCAGCACCAGCACACCCAATGCACAGCCACGGATGACGGCTGCCCACGTGCGCTTGTCACAACGTCGTACTGCATTCATCTCAACCACCATTCGTCTCCTCCCCCAGCGCCAGCAACAAATCCATGTCTTCCAGCAACTGCGGGTCCACAGACGGCATTGCCGCCAGATTCACTACTGACACCGACGATGACGCCGGTGTACGCATATTGGGCAGGACAACCACCACCGCCACGCTGGCCGCCAGAGCAAAGCCTCCGGCCAACAACCAGGCCTGCGTCCAGCGCTTCTGGCCAGTGCCCGACAGGGCCTGGGCTCGCGTGGCCGCCAGGGCCGCGTCCAGCATGGGATCATGCCGTTCGGCGGCACGATTGAGCGTCTCGCGCAAGGTACTGGCAAGCACCTGATCTTCCGCCGTTATCGGCTGCGATTCGCGTTTCATTCCGTTTCCTCCAGTCGCGCCCGCAATGCATGCATGGCTCGCGACAGATGTGTCTTTACGCTGCCCTCGGAGCAGTCCATGGCCTCTGCGGTGGCTGCCGTATCCAGACCTTCCCAGATACGCAGCATGAAAGCCTGCTGCTGGCGCAGTGGCAGGTCGCCCAGCACCGCCAGCACGGTATCCATGTCGCGCGCCCGCTCCAGCAACAGGGCCGGGTCGGAGCTTTTAAGCTCGGGCACATCGGCCCAGGGATCGGCGTCGTCGTCATCTGATGGCGATGTCAGCCAGCCAAACCAGCGTCCTCGCCGCGTCCGCGTCCGGTGCCAGTCCATGATGCGGCTTTGCAGGATGGTCTGGAACAACGGGCCCCATTCGGCAGCCGGCCGGTCGCGGTACCTGGCCGTCAGCGCCAGCATGCTGTCCTGCACGATATCCAGCGCCGCCTCGCGGTCACGCGTGGATATCTCGGCCATGATCTGCGCACGTCGGCCGACACTGCGCAAAAAGGCATCCAGACTCATGGGAACGACAGACATGGCTTCGGGTTCGCGACCGGGCAAAGGCTTACCATACGCAAGCGCAACGGCCGGAACAACCTGCTCCACCCTTTCTGTCCCTGCCCGCATGGACACATCCTTCTGTTTGGTCATGCACGGGTTAACGCGCCAGCCCTGCATCCGTTGACAGTGAATGCAGTACAATTCACGCATGATCCATATCGTCCTGTTCCAGCCGGAAATTCCCGGCAATACCGGCAACATCATCAGGCTGTGCGCCAACACCGGTGCGCGCCTGCACCTTGTCCGTCCACTGGGTTTCGAACTGGAGGACAGCAAGCTGAAACGGGCCGGACTCGACTATCACGAATGGGCCGAACTGCAGGTGCATGACTCCCTGGCGGCGGCACTCGCCACCCTGCCAGGTTGCCGCGTCTTTGCCATGACAACGAAGGGCAGCCAGCCCTTTCACACGCTGCAGGTACAACACAACGACGTGTTTGTGTTCGGCCCGGAAACGCGCGGCCTGCCAGCCGATGTGCTGGAGGGCTTCACGCCGGAGCGCCGCCTGCGCCTGCCCATGCGCCCGGACAGCCGCAGCCTCAACCTCTCCAACAGTGCTGCCGTGGTGGTGTACGAAGCCTGGCGCCAACTGGGTTTTGATGGCGGCAGTTAAGCTGTCCTGAAACCTTGCACCATCATCGTTCCGCCAACAAAAAGGCCGGACAGCATGCCGTCCGGCCTGAGTAACAAACCCGGGCGCCCCCAGCTCGTGGTGGCGCCCGGGGTACTCCTTTACGCCAGATCGAAACGATCAGCGTTCATGACCTTCGTCCACGCCGCCACGAAGTCACGCACGAACTTCTCGCGGTTGTCGTCCTGTGCGTAGACCTCGGCATACGCGCGCAGCACCGAGTTGGAACCAAACACCAGATCCACACGGGTAGCGGTCCATTTCACAGTGCCGCTCTTGCGGTCGCGCATCTCGTAAAGATTTTTTCCAGCAGGTGTCCAGGTGTATGCCATGTTGGTCAGGTTGACGAAAAAGTCATTGGTCAGCGCTCCCACGCGATCCGTGAGCACGCCACATCCACTACCACCGTGGTTGGTGCCCAGCACACGCATACCGCCCACGAGCGCCGTCATCTCGCATGCGGTCAGGCGCATCAACTGGGCGCGATCGAGCAGCAACTCCTCCGGCGACACCACATAGTCCTGCTTGAGCCAGTTGCGGAAGCCGTCAGCCAGTGGCTCCAGCACCTCGAACGATTCGACATCCGTCATTGCCTGCGTGGCATCGCCACGGCCCGGGGCAAACGGCACCGCCACTTCGATGCCCGCCGCCCTGGCCGCCTGCTCGACCCCCAGATTACCGGCCAGCACGATGATGTCGGCCACACTGGCACCGGTCTCGGTAGCGAGCTTCCCGTACACCGCCAGCACTCTGGCCAGACGCGCCGGCTCGTTGCCTTCCCAGTCCTTCTGCGGGGCCAGGCGAATGCGGGCTCCGTTGGCCCCACCCCGCTTGTCCGAGCCACGGAAGGTGCGGGCACTGTCCCATGCGGTGCTCACCATATCGCTGATTGAAAGACCTGCCGCCGCAATGCCTGCCTTCACCACGGATACGTCGTAGTCCTTCTTGCCGGCGGGCACCGGGTCCTGCCAGATCAAGTCCTCCCGGGGCACATCCGGGCCGAGGTAGCGCGCCTTCGGCCCCATGTCGCGATGGGTCAGCTTGAACCAGGCACGAGAAAAGACCTCCGAGAAATAAGCCGGATCCTTGTAGAAGCGCTCCGAGATCTTGCGATACTCCGGATCCATCTTCATGGCCATGTCGGCGTCGGTCATGACCGGGTTGTGGCGTATGGAAGGATCTTCCACATCCACCGGCCTGTCTTCTTCCCTGATGTTGATGGGCTCCCACTGCCAGGCACCGGCCGGGCTCTTTTTCAATTCCCAGTCGTAGTTGAGCAGCAGGGTGAAGTAGCCGTTATCCCACTTGGTGGGATGGGTGGTCCAGGCCCCTTCGAGGCCGCTGGTCACGGCATCGCGGCCAATCCCCCGGGTCTTGTGGTTGTTCCAGCCCAGCCCCTGCTCTTCCGGCTCGGCCGCTTCCGGCGCGGGCCCCAGGTTGTCAGCATTGCCGTTGCCATGACACTTGCCGACGGTATGGCCGCCGGCGGTCAGGGCCACGGTTTCCTCGTCGTTCATGGCCATGCGGGAAAAAGTCACCCGCACGTCGTTTGCCGTCCTGAGCGGATCGGGCTGGCCGTCAACGCCCTGGGGGTTTACATAGATCAGCCCCATCATCACTGCGGCCAGGGGGTTTTCGAGGTCGCGTTCGCCGGAGTAGCGGCTGCCCTCGCTGCCGCTGGGGGCCAACCACTCTTTCTCCGAGCCCCAGTAGGTGTCTTTTTCCGGATGCCAGATGTCTTCCCGGCCAAAGGCAAAACCGAATGTCTTGAGCCCCATCGATTCATAGGCCATGTTGCCGGCCAGAATCATCAGGTCGGCCCAGCTGAGCTTGTTGCCGTACTTTTTCTTGATCGGCCACAACAGGCGGCGTGCCTTGTCGAGGTTGGTGTTGTCGGGCCACGAATTGAGCGGAGCGAAGCGCTGGTTGCCCGTGCCGGCCCCGCCACGACCGTCGGCGATACGGTAGGTGCCGGCCGAATGCCAGACCATGCGAATCATCAGGCCGCCATAGTGCCCCCAGTCCGCCGGCCACCAGTCCTGACTGTCCGTCATCAGGGCCTTGAGGTCTTTCTTCAGTGCCTCGACATCCAGCGTTTTGACTGCCTCGCGATAGTTGAATGCCGGCCCCATCGGGTTGGTCTTGCTGTCATGCTGATGCAGGATGTCCAGGTTGAGAGCCTTGGGCCACCAGTCCTTGTTCGACCTGTCGGCCGAAGTGACTGCCCCGTGCATGACAGGGCATTGCCCGGATGTGCTTGCGTCCTTCTTGTTCATCTTGCATTCCTTCTGTTGGATTGGTGACAAAAGCCGGCCGGGTGAATCGGCCACGCACTGCAGCCGCAACGCCAGCCACGCGTCAGCTGACTCTCACTATAGACCCGCAATTTCAGTCCGCACTGTTCCTCAGCCGACAGCAGACCATATGGCCTGTGTCCCCGACAACAGAACATCATCATGAAAACACGGAATGTTGCGCAGCCTGTCCGAAGAGGAAATAACGGCGATGGCTGCCTGCCGCAAAAACAAAAGGGGGCAGACTGCGTTGCCGCAATCCGCCCCCTTCAACCGGCGCCCTGGCCCGGGATTACACCACGCCGACGCCACCCAGCTTCTTGCTGCGACGCTTGGCGCCCATTTCCAGCAAGCGCTGGTAAGACGTTGGCAGGATGCGCTGCATCATGTCGATTGCCACGGCATCCGGCCCGATCAGCAGGCGGCGGCTGTTCTTCATGATGGCGCCGACCACGGCTTCTGCGGCCTTTTCCGGCGTGGTGATGAACGCCTTTTCGAAATCGCGCGTGGACTTTGTATCGACCATGCCTTTGGTTTCAGTAACGCGGGCATTGCGGGCGATGTTGGTCTTGATGCCGCCCGGGTGCACACAGGTCACGCCAATGTTGAGGCCAGCAATTTCCATTTCTTCGCGCAGGGCCTCGGTAAAACCCTTCACGGCGAACTTGGCCGCGTTGTAGGCGGACTGCGTCGGCACGGCGATCAGGCCGAACACGCTGGACACGTTGACAATGGCGCCTTCGCCGGCGGTCTTGATGTGCGGCAGGAAGGCCTTGGTGCCATACACCACGCCCCAGAAATTGATGCCCATCAGCCATTCGAAATCGTCGTACTGCATGTCTTCAACGGTTGCACCCAGCGCTACACCGGCATTATTGAAGATGATATTGACGAGGCCATGCTCGCGCACGACATCATCCGCCCAGGCATACATCTGCTCACGGCTGGCCACATCGACGCGCTTGGAGGTGACTTTCACGCCATGCGTGCGGCACTGCTCGACGGTTTCTGCCAGGCCCTTCTCGTTCACGTCGGACAGGGCGAGGTGGCAACCCCTGCTGGCCATGAGGATGGCGGTGGCACGACCGATACCGGAACCCGCACCCGTGATGGCGGCAACCTTGTCTTTCAGCGTCTTCATGATTCGTTTCCTGAGGCGTTGGAGAGGAACAGGGCCGGAGGGGCCAGTCTTGTGACCGCGCATCCCATCTGGCAACATGGGTTGTCACATTACGAGGCACCCCGTAGCCTGTCAACCACCGCCGGGGCCACTTTCCGTCATTTCAGGCCAAGTAACAGACGGCACGACCCGACATGAGCAGCCGCACATGAACCAGCCGATGGAAGCCACACGATGAGCGAACCAGCCACCCGCCGCTACCGGGGCGCCAGTGCCGAACAGCGCCAGCATGAGCGTCGCGCCAAACTGCTGGATGCAGGACTGAAGGTATACGGCGACATCGGTTACCACGCAGCGACAGTGCGCGGCATCTGTCACGAAGCCGGCCTCACCGAGCGCTATTTCTACGAGTCATTTGCCAACAGCGAGGACCTGCTCTGTGCGGTCTACGAGCAGGTGATTGCCAACCAGCGCGAGCGCATGATGGCCGCCATTGCGGCGGTGGTGCCTGATCACGCCGCCATGATCCGCGCAGGGCTGACGGCTTTCCTGGCATTCGTGCAGGAAAGTCCTGCCAGTGCACGGGTGCAGTTTCTGGAGGTACTGGGCGTGAGTCCGCGCGTCGACCAGCTTTACCGGCGTGCCATCGAAACATTTGCGCAACTGTTGCGCGGACTGGGCGAAGGCAACACCACGCTGGCACGCAACGTCGACATGGATACGCTGTCGGTGGGTCTTGTTGGTGCCATGGTCGGCATTGGTTCGCGCTGGATGCTGTCAGGTTTTTCGCAACCACTGGAGGATGTCGTCACCACCTCGCACATCATTTTTTCCGGCGTGATGGAACAGTTGCAGCGCGCCTGAAGCCCGCCGGCGTTACCCGGCGGGCTTCACATGGCCGTCAGCGGGGAATGCTCACGTAATTCATGCGTCGCTGGATGATGCGGGTCTTGCGCAGCAAACGGCGATCACTTCGGTTCTTGTCGTAATACCTTGGGTTCGGCACCATCGCGGCCAGTTTGGCCGCCTCTCCCGCCGACAGGTTTTTGGCGGACTTCCTGTAGTAATGGCGGGCCGCTGCTTCCGCCCCGAATACGCCATCACCCCACTCGATCACATTCAGGTAAATCTCGAAAATGCGACGCTTGCTCATGATGTTCTCCATCATGAGCGTGATCATGGCTTCTTCCGCCTTGCGCCATGGCGTGCGCTTGCCGGAGAGAAAAAGATTCTTGGCGAGCTGCTGGGAAATGGTGGAGCCCCCCGCCACTATCTTTCCCTTCTTCAGGTTTTTTTCCCACGCATCCTGCATGCCTTCCCAGTCAAAGCCTTCGTGCTGCAGAAACTTTGCATCCTCGGAGGCAATGACGGCACGCTTGAGGTTTTTTGATATTTTTTCATACGGCACCCATTTGTGATGCAACTCGGCATCGGGGTCCCTGTCCTGCATGACATCCAGACGCGCCTCCATGAAGGCCGAGGTGGAGGGGTTGTGCTGCACCCACCAGAGGACGTGCCCCACCAGCCAGAGCTGATAGCACAGCACCAGCCCGACAATGACGAGCACAAGACGCCAGAAAAAATGACGGGTAAGGACCATGGCAGGAACACGCAGGAGGAAAGGCGCGTATTGAAACGGTTTTCCGGCAGGGAAGAAACACTCCGGCGCCGATTGCGCGCCGAAAGGCTAGCGTGCCGGCAGGGGAATGCGGTCGGTCTCGCCCGGCACGTCCGGGAAGCGGCCCTCGGCCCAGTCGCACCTGGCCTGCTCGATCAGGGCCGGATCACTGGATACCAGGTTCCACCACATGTGCCGTGGCGCATCAAGCGGCGCGCCACCCAGCAGCATCAGGCGGGCATCGGCATCGGCCTCGATGCACACCGGCAGCCCCGGCTGCAGCACCGCAAGACGGTCCAGTGGCAACACTTCTTCGCCAATGCGGACAATGCCTGCAACCGGGTATATCGCGCGCTCTTCATGCTCGACCGACAGCATGAAACTGGCACCGGCCTGCACCTGCAGGTCGGCGTAGAACAGGGGCGACAGTGCATGCACGGGACTGCGCAAGCCAAACGCCGCGCCTGCAATCAGCAACAGTGTATTGCCGCGTCCGTCGAGCCGGGGCAGGCTGTCCGCCGGGCAATGCTGAAAGGCCGGATCACACTGCTCATGATCACGCGGCAAGGCCACCCAGAACTGCAGGCCGTTCGCCAGCGAACCCTTTTCGCGATGCGTCGCGGGGGTGCGCTCGGAGTGCACGATACCGCGCCCGGCCGTCATCCAGTTCACATCGCCCGGCAGGATTTCCTGCACCGTGCCGAGTGAATCGCGGTGCATGAGGGCGCCCTCGAACAGGTAGGTCACTGTGGCCAGACCGATATGCGGATGCGGCCGCACATCCACCCCTTCACCCGGCGCAAAGACAGCCGGCCCCATGTGGTCAAAGAAAATGAATGGCCCGACGGCACGGCAACTGGCCGCAGGCAACAGTCGCCGCACCGTGAAACCACCCAGATCCCGCGTGTGCGGCGACAGCAAATGTCGGACAACAGAGCTCATGGCATGGTCTCCCGCTAATGCATCCAGTCTGGATCACCTGTGCACCTTGCGCCAGCCGGCAACGGCACGTTGCACTGGGTGCGGCATCAGTGCGGAGCATCATCCGGTGACGACTCCAGGGTTTCCTTCAGTGCAATCTGCAGGCGCGAATGCCAGCGCACGAAATAGCCCCACAGGGCAATGGCCAGCGCAATCACCAGCGTCAGCACCAGCACCAGCTGGTGCCATGGCGGCAGGATGCTGGAACTCAATGCCGCCACCAGCAACAGCATGATGATCAGCGAGCCTACCGGCAGTAGCGTGGCAAACAGCTTGCGCACCGGCGCGGTGTATTTGCCGGCCACTTCCGGGCTCACACCCATTTCGGCCAGCAGCATGCCCAGTGCCTCCAGCTTGCGGTACGCCGCCACCAGGAAAGGCAGGGCTACCAGCAGGGTAACCGCCCAGAATGCAGTGATCTGCCAGGTCGGTTGCAGCGCATCAAACCAGCCGCGCAGCGTCGTGTTTTCCCACGCCCAGGCCGACACCAGGAAGATCGCCGCCACCGCACAGAAATTAAGAAACACATGGATCAGGATGCGCCGGATGATCGCCCTGAGTATCGCCTTGCCCTCATCATCCGGACGAATGCTCTGCATCCATTCGGTATAGGCATTCATGTCATCTTTTAGACGCTGCGGCAGCACGCGCCCCAGTCCCGTCACCACGCCGTCGGAACTGCGGATCAGGTAAGGCGTCAGCAGCGTGGTCAGCGCCGATACTGCCACGGCAATCGGATAGAGAAAGTCACTGGTCACCTTCAGGCTGAGACCCAGGCTGGCGATGATGAAAGAAAATTCGCCGATCTGTGCCAGCCCCATGCCTGTCTTCATCGAGGTTCGCGCATCGTGCCCGGTGGCAAAGGTACCGGCCGCACAGCTGATCACCTTGAAGAACACCACCGCCACCGTGATCACGGCAATCGGCAGGGCGTATTCCACAATCACGACCGGGTCCACCAGCATGCCGATGGCGACAAAGAAAACCGCACTGAACATGTCGCGCAGCGGCTCGATCAGACGCTCGATCAGCCTGACCTCGCGCGCCTCGGCCATGATGGCGCCAATCACAAACGCCCCCAGCGCCATGCTGTAACCGAGCTTGGTCACCAGCAGGCAGAAACCGAAGAAAATGCCGAGCACAGCCACCAGCAAGGTTTCCCTGCTCTTGAAGCGGGCGATGTAGGAGAGCAGGCGCGGCACAATGAGCAGGCCCAGCAACAGGGCCACCACCAGGAAAATGCCAAGCTTGCCCAGCGTTGCCGTGACATTGCCCACTGCCAGGCTTCCGGTAAGCGCAATACCGGAGAGCAGGGCCATGATGGCAATGGCCAGAATGTCCTCGACAATGAGAATGCCGAACATGAGCTGCGTGAACTTCTCGCGCTTCATGCCCAGATCGCCCACCGCCTTGATGATGATGGTGGACGAGGACATGGCCAGCATGGAGCCCAGGAAAAGGGAGTCCATGGTGCTCCAGTCAAAGGCGCGCCCGATCTCGTAACCCACCCACAGCATGAGCAGGATTTCGGCGGTGGCCGCAACAAAGGCGGTGGAACCAACCTTTTGCAGCTTCTTGAGGTTGAACTCCAGCCCCAGGGCAAACAGCAGGAAGATCATGCCCAGCTCGGCCAGCACCTCGACCGTGTGCTTGTCGCCGATCAGGATATTGGGCGGTGTGTGCGGGCCCAGGATGATGCCGGCCAGGATATAGCCCAGCACCACCGGCTGCCTGAGGCGGTGAAAGATGACGGTGATAACCCCGGCCACCAGCATGATGATGGCCAGATCCTGCAGAAAGGTGGCGTGTTCCAATCGTGTCTCCCGGTTCGCCAAGGCGCGGCGTGACCGCTCATGAATAGCCTTTTTATATCAAAGACATTTCTATAATCAATTTAACCTATGTAAAAACCTTGACCATACTTTCCTTACAGACAGGAACCCTGCAGGAAGTACGCCATGAGTACCGCCCTTCTCACGCTGCGCAAGCACATCCACGGCCCGACCGGGATGCGTCGCCTGATCGGCCTTGGCATCACGGCCTCCGGCCTCGTCATTCTGATGATCTACGGCTTGCAGGCCATTGGCGCCAGCCCGGCCCTGAGCGCGGCGCTCATGGCCACGCTGGGCACCGCCATTGCCACCGGCGTCGGGGCCTTGCCGGTCATGGTGATGGGGCAGGTGACGGCCCGTACCAATGCCATGATGCTTGGTTTTGGTGCAGGCGTAATGCTTGCTGCCACGGCATTCTCCCTTATCGTACCCGGCGTGGCCGCCGCCCGCGGCGTCTGGGGCGGTAACGTCATCCCGGTCATGGCCATTGGCCTGTCGGTACTGGCGGGCGGCATCGGCCTCATGCTGATGGATCGGCTGCTGCCCCACAGCCATTTCACCAGCGGCCCCGTGGTGACCCACACGGGTGCGGCGGCCCTTGCCCGGCGCGTACGCGGCCTCTGGATGTTCGTGATTGCCATCGCCCTGCACAACCTGCCCGAAGGGCTGGCTGTGGGCGTGAGCTATGGCTCCAATCCCGCAACCGCCCTGCCCGTCGCGGTCGGCATCGGCATCCAGAACATTCCGGAAGGGCTGGTGGTGGCACTGGCGCTGGTCAGTCTGGGTTACCGCACAGGTCAGGCCACACTGGTCGCCTTTGCCACCGGACTGATCGAACCGGTCGGCGGTCTGCTCGGTGCCGGCCTGGTGGTGAGCTCGCCGATGTGGCTGCCGCTTGGTCTTGGCATGGCGGCAGGTGCCATGCTCTATGCCGTCAGCCATGAAGTGATCCCGGAGTCGCACCGTGACGGTCATGAATCATCCGCCACCAGTGGTCTACTCTTGGGGTTTGTCGTCATGATGGCGCTGGATATCAGTCTGGGATAAGGCTCCCGAACATATGTACAACGGATGCAGGACAGCATCTGTGCACAACTGGCATACCGGAACAACGCGAACGCGACTCTTCATGACACATGGCAAAGAGCCACATCGCACCAAGAACCAAACATAAAGTATCAACACATGGAATCAGGGAGATCATCATGACCAAGAAAAAAACCGCCGCCGTTCCCGTCATGGATATCGGCATGACCGATGCGCAGCGCAAGGACATTGCCAAAGGGCTTTGTCACTTGCTTGCCGACAGCTACACGCTCTACCTGAAAACACACAATTTTCACTGGAACGTCACCGGCCCGATGTTCAATACGCTGCACCTGATGTTCGAGGCGCAGTACAACGAACTGGCGCTTGCCGTCGACCTGATTGCCGAACGCATTCGTGCCCTGGGCTATCCGGCGCCCGGCAGCTATCGCGAATACCTGAAATTATCGACCATTCCCGAGGCCACAGGCAGCCCCACGGCAGACGAGATGATCCGGCAACTGGTCGAAGGCCAGGAATCCATTGTGCGCACCGCCCGTTCGATTTTTCCGGTTGTGGATGACGCGCATGACGAACCGACGGCCGATCTGCTCACGCAGCGCATGCAGGTGCACGAAAAAACGGCCTGGATGCTGCGCAGCCTGCTGGGCTGAGTAGCGATAGAATGACA
The DNA here is from genome assembly GCA_049655345.1 of Moraxellaceae bacterium. Classification (GTDB taxonomy): domain Bacteria; phylum Pseudomonadota; class Gammaproteobacteria; order Pseudomonadales; family Moraxellaceae; genus UBA2031. The sequence goes on along the minus strand of JBASJP010000357.1, from coordinate 10,049 downwards.
ACACTGGCCGTGCCGTTCAGCCATCAACCGCACGGCCCGACAACGCCCGACATCAGCATGATCATGGAGAGACATCATGGCACTGCCGCACGCCAGATCCGGCGAAATCATTACCTTGTCCCCGCACACGGCGCATCGTTCGGAAACCCTTGTCCGTGACGATCACATGGAGGTCGTGCAAATGGTGCTGGAGGCCGGCAAGCACCTGAAAGAGCACATGGCCTCCGGCGCCATGATCATGCAGGTGCTCAAGGGCGCCATTGATGTCGAGGCACACGGCAACAGGCAACGCATGGAGCCCGGCCACCTGATGTTCCTGCGCGACAGCGAACCACACAGCGTGCTTGTCCACGAAGATACGGTGTTGTTGCTGTCCATCTTCCTGCATCGAAAATAAATACCAATGAAGCGTGCGAATCCCTGGACCGCAGAACGCATTCATCGTGCCACCGTATTCACTCTGGTCGGCATCATGGCCGTGGAACTGGTTTTCACGCTGCTCCAGCAACAATGGCTTACCGCTTTTCTGGTCGTGATGATCATGTCCGTGGCCATCAGCCCGGTCGTCTTTCATCACCGGCTGCGCGTCACCTTTCCGCCCGAATTCCACATCCTGGCCATCACGTTCATTTTTGCCTCACTCTTCATGGGCGAGGTCTGGCAGTTTTATGCGCGGGTATGGTGGTGGGATATTGCGTTGCACGGCACCTCGGGCCTGCTGCTCGGCATCTTCGGCTTTCTGCTGGTGTATGCACTGAACGAAGACCGTCACATCAACATGCACATGCGTCCGCACTTCGTGGCTTTTTTTGCCTTTCTTTTTGCCGTTGCCGTTGGTGCCTTGTGGGAAATATTTGAATTCGGGATGGATCAGGTCTTCGGCATGAACATGCAGAAAGCGATGTGGCAGGATCCCTCCGGGCTTACTGACACCATGTGGGATCTGATTGTGGATGCGGTCGGCGCCTGCATCATCAGCCTGCTGGGCTGGCGGCACCTGAAAAGCCCGAAAGAATCATTCCTGGAAGTGTGGATACGGAAATTTGTCGAGAGCAATCCGGGGCTGTTCCGTTTGTAAGCGGCAATACGAAGGTCACGCACAACACGCCACCTGCCCAGGCCAGCCGCACTGGCGCCATACTCCGTCTCCTGTTAATGGTAGCTCAGCAACGGCCCGGCAAGGGCAGGCTTGTTGTGCACATCCATGTCGCCCTTGCCAATCAGTACTCCCGACTTGTCACACCAACTGATGCGGCTGGCGACTGGCGCCCTCACGACCGGCGCCAGGCTTTTCTCGTTGCGCGCCTTTACCTCTGCTTCAAACTGTTTTCGCTGGGCCGGCGTGATGGCCTTTGCCAGCGCCTGCTGATAGCGAGTCAGTACGGAAGTATTGCGCTGCCGCCACACTTGTGTGGCGTCACTGTAGCGCTTGAACGAGGTGGGCAATGTCTGGGTACAGATACGTTCCGTTTGCAGCACCAGATCCTCGAACCCCATGACACCGAACACGGCACCCGCCAGAGCAGGATCAATGACCGCTGGCGCGGGTTGCGACTGTGACTGCGGCTTTGGCTGTGCTGTGCTGGCCTGTTTGACTACCGTCCGTGACGCTTCCGGAGATGCTGCCACGGCAGCAGGTACTGCGACGGCAGGTTGCTTGCGCTCAAACCCTCCCTCAATGACGCGGACATCCGCACCAGCATCGGCAGGAGGTTTGTCGGAAAACACCACCCTGCCATCCGGACTGACGACCTTGTAGATCGCCTGAGCCTGCGCCGTGATGGCAGGAAAAAGCAGTAACAGCGAGAAGAACCGTGCACGCAGACTCATTTTTTCATCCCCGTAAGACATACGATACTGCAATGATTAGCCTGCAACATTACAGTGATCACAATGCAATTTGTATCATCAGGCAGGCAACTACCCGTGTTATCTGCCTCGGCTCTACCGCCCCTCACGCAACTCTGCCCGCGCTTGTCGCACCACACTCAAACCCGCCGTCAGTGCCAGCAACCCCATCACCAGCGCCACTACCAGATCGGGCCACCGCGTACCGCTGGCCATCACGGCGATTGCAGCCACAAACACGGCAATATTGCTGATGGCATCGTTACGGCTGCACAGCCACACCGAACGCATGTTGGCATCACCTTCGCGCCAGGCATACAACATCCAGGCCACGCCAAGGTTCACGGCAAAAGCGAGTACAGCAGTTGCGCCCATGGTGAAGGGCTCTGGCGTTGTACCCTCCACAAACCCCCAGCCAGCCCGCACCAGCACAAACACACCAAAGGAAAACATGGCGATGCCTTTGGCCATGGCCGCGCCCGCCCGCCAGACCGGCCCCATCGAAAGCACCGCCAGGCTGACGCCGTAATTGACGGCATCCCCGAAGAAATCAATCGAGTCGGCCAGCAGCGAGACCGAGCCGGACCACCAACTGGCAGCCAGCTCCACCCCGAACATCAGCGCATTCAGCACCAGCGCAATAAGCAATACGCGCCGGTAGCTATCGGTAGGCGGTACGCCGGGAGTGCAATGTTCGGAACAACAGTCGTCTGACATCAGGTTTCTCGGTATTCGTGGGTCGGACATGGCGTCATGATGCTACCTCATCATGCCACTGAAGCCCGTTTTCAGGCAGGCCGTCTGGCAGAGTACGCCTGCCATCCCGGATGACCGCCCCATTGCTGGACAGCTTTCAGCCCACCACATACGATGCTTGATCCCGTGTCATTCAACGCCATTCCACCATAGCCGGAGCGAAGCATGTCGGAGCAGGCAACAGACAGCAAACCCCGCGTCCTGATGGTCGATGACTCAAAAGTGATACGTATGGCCGCCAACAAGATCCTCGGCAAGGATTTTGACGTTGTGGTAGCCACTGACGGCGAAGATGGCTGGAAAATGCTGCTGGCAGACCACAGCATCCATGTCGTCTTTACCGACCTCATGATGCCGGTGCTGGACGGCCTCGGCCTGCTCGAACGCATACGTGCCTCGGACGACCCCGGCATACAGAACCTGCCGGTAATCATGGTGACCGGTGCTGACAATTCTGATGAGTTGCGCGAAGAGGCCCTGAAGAAAGGCGCGACGGACTTCCTCCAAAAACCGTTCAACTCCATTGATCTGCAAGCCCGCGCCCGGGCGCACTGCAATTACCAGCGCGAAGCACTGGCCCTGAAAAAACAGATCACGGTGGATGCCCTGACCGGTTTCAACAACCAGCAGTCGTTCATCGAGCAGCTCACCAAGGATCTGGCCTTTGCCCATCGTCATCGCCAGTCGGTGGCCATCGTGATTGCCGACATACCCGACTTCAAGTCGTTCTTCATGCAGCATGGCAAGCCCGCCGCAGATGCCGCGCTTGTCCACGCCGCTCGGCTGGTGCGTGAATGCATCCGTACCGAAGATACGGCCAGCCGCTACAGTTTTTCTACGCTGGCGCTGAGCCTGCCGTCCACACCCACCGACGGCGCCATGAAACTGCTGGAAAAACTGCAACACGCCCTTAAGAACACCCCGCTGGAGGTAAACGGCAAAAGCCTGCTCGTCAAATGGCGCTTCAGCGTGCACATGCCGGATGTTACCCCAAGCGCTGATGCCCAGACCGAAGTTCAGGCCGCCATTGCCAAGCTGGGCCTGGCTGCCGTGGTCGCCGCCCACGGCAGCGGCAAGCCCGCAGCCGTCTCTATCGACAAGGCGATTGCCATGATTGCCCGTGGCCAGGGTGAGCATGTTGTGGCGCACTTGCCACGCCTGCTCCAGGAAATCATCCCGCTGCTGCAGCAGGCAACCCCGGAGCAACGCTGGAACCTGATGAAGCAGATCGACTAGGGCGGCCATCCCACGGGTGCTGCCCGTAAAACACCTCGCTTTTAAACAGCGCACCCGGGAAAATCACACTCCCCCCTGCCTCTGGTAAGCCATGTCCTCCTCTACTGCCCGCAGCGGCTATTTTTATGCTGCTGCCTGCGTCCTCATCTGGTCCGGCTTTGTGCTGCTCAGTCGTGTCGCCGGCAAGACGGCACTGAACGGCTTTGACCTGACGGCCCTGCGCTTTGGTACCGCCGCCATCCTGCTGTTTCCGGTCTGGCTGTTCTGGAAGCGGGTACCACTGTTCAACCGGCGCATGCTGGCACTGGTGGCGACCGGGGGCATCGGCTATTCCGTGGTGGTGTACAGCAGCTTCCGGTTTGCTCCTGCGGCACATGGTGCCGTGCTGCTCTCCGGCGTACTGCCGTTCTTTGTGGCCGTGCTGGCATGGCGACTGCTCGATACGCCACTGAGTCCCAACCTGCGCAAGGCATTGCTGCTTATTGCACTGGGCGTGGGTGCGCTGGCGGCTCACAGCCTGCATGACCTGGGCAACAGCTGGCCGGGCGACCTGTTAATGCTGACGGCGTCGTTCCTGTGGGGCCTGTACACCGTACTGGTGAAAAAGTGGGGCTACTCCCCCTGGGAAACCACGCTCGGCGTAGCATTACTGGCAGCGCTGATCTACCTGCCTGCGTATGCCCTGCTGCTTCCCAAAGGCATTGCTCTGGTGCCGCTGTCCGCCATTGTCATGCAGGCCTTCTACCAGGGCGTGCTGGTAGTGATTGTGGCGATGCTGCTCTACATGCAGGCGCTGGCCCGCCTGGGCCCGACACAGCTGGGCGCAGCCATGGCCACGGTGCCGGCAGTAGCCGGGATTGGCGCCACCCTGGTACTGGGCGAACCCTTCTCTGGCTGGCTGGTGGCCGGTGTGGTGCTGACCAGTCTTGGCGCCTGGATGGGCTCGCGATAACAAAGAGCAATCGCCGTGTGAAATCTCCTGGTGCTCGTGCATTGATACTCATGAGCAGAAAATAAAAAGGCCGGCATTGATTGCCGGCCTTTTTATTGAATCCGATCACTTGATCCGTTCGTCGCAAGAGCGTCCGGCAAATTACCGATTTCGCAACATCAGGATAATACTCAGGCGATCTTGCGCAGCCCCATGGACAGACCCTGCTTGAGCACCTGACGCACCACCGTACCAACAACCGGCAACGGCGATTCAAACGTGATGCTCCACTGCACGCGCGAACCACTGGCGGTTTTGGTGAATGTGAGACGGCCATGATGATTCTTGAGAGGGCCACCGCCACGGGTGATCTCGTAATCAATCGACTGGTTCTGCACCACGCCCACCACGGTTTCTTCCACGGCTAGCGGGGCAAAGCCCATGCTGCGCACGGAGCCAACGCCATTCACATCGCCCTGGCCATCGCGCACGCGCTTGACCGGAATACCGAACACCTTGGCCAGGTTGTTGTGGTCCGCCAGATAGGCAAACACTTCTTCCACCGGCTTGCGGAATTCCTGCACAACATCAATGCGCTGCTGGGACATGATTCTTCTCACTGCAAAATTGGACAGGCCCGGATGCTAGCGGGGCCAACCGGCAGTGACAAGGCGTCATCAGGCCATTCATCACACCGCTCATGCAATCCTAACGACTGACTTGCAGTCACTTTTCCCGCCGTCTCACGGCTGCCGTGCCGAGCCACCAGCATCACCATGGCGGCCACCACCACCGGCAAAGCGGGTAGCACCGGCAACCGTTTCACCGGACTGCAGTGTTGATACACCATGGGCAAACTCCTGCTGCAGTGCCGCCGCCTCATCCATCCCCCACTGCTCAATGGCACTTCGGCGATCACCCCGCATGCAGGCCTGTGGAAACGCGGCTATCTGCAAGGCAAGTTTCTCCGCCTCCACCAGCAGGTCGGCTTTCGGGACCAGCCGGTTGGCCAGCCCGATCTGCATGGCCTCGGCGGCATCCACCGGGCGCCCGGTGAGAATCAGGTCCATGGCCCGGCTCATGCCGATGGCGCGCGGCAACCGCACCGTGCCCCCGTCAATCAGGGGCACGCCGAAGCGGCGACAGAACACACCGAACACGGCGGACGCATCCGCCACGCGCAGATCGCACCACAGCGCCAGTTCCAGCCCGCCCGCCACGCAATAGCCGGATACGGCAGCGATCACGGGCTTGGTCAGTTGCAGGCGGGTCGGCCCCATAGGGCCGTCACCGTCAGGCGCGACGCGATTGGCCCTGGCCGGCTCACCGGCCACTGCCTTGAGATCGGCACCGGCACAGAAGTGATCGCCCGCCCCCGTGAGGATGGCCACCTGCAGCGATGCATCAGCCTCAAAGGTGCGGAAGGCATCTGCCAGCGCTGTGGCCGTGGGGCCGTCAACCGCATTACGGGCGTCCGGACGGTTGATCGTGACCACCAGCAGGGGCGGACGGCGCTCAAGGATGACAGTCATCATGCCGTAATTACTCCATTCATCATCAATTGACACATTCAGTAATATTACATTAAATATCAATTATTGATTAATACCGTATAAAGTCAGGCATCATGAAACCAAATCCCCGCTCGCTCATCCTGAACCTGCTGCTGGCAACCGAAGGCGACCCGCTGTCCGCCCGTGACGCCATCAGCAGCTGCGCCCTGTTCGGTATTCGCGAGAACAGTGTGCGCGTGACACTGGTGCGACTGGCCAGCGCCGGCCTGATCGAAGCCGCCGGACGTGGCGCCTACCGCCTCGGGCCCAATGCCACCGGTCTGGCGGCCGAGGTGGCCACCTGGCGCACGGCCGAGCAGCAAGTGTGCGCGTGGAATGGTGACTGGATTGTAGTCCCGGTCGGCGCACTCGGCCGCAGTGACCGCGTCGCCCTGCGCGCCCGCGATCGCGCCCTCGCCCTGCTCGGTCTGCGCGAGCTGGAGCGCGGCCTGTTCGTGCGCCCGGACAATCTGCTAGGCGGTGTGACTGCCGTGCGTGAACGCCTGTACAAGCTGGGGCTGGAGCAGGATGCCGCCGTTTTTGTGGCGCGCGACCTTGATGCCGGACGTGAACAACGGGCGCGCACGCTCTGGGATGGAGAACAACTGTCGCGCCGCTACTGCGACATGCGGGCCCGGCTTGAAGAGTGGCTGGCGCACGCCGGCGAACTGGAACCGGATGTGGCCGCGCGCGAATCCTTTCTGCTGGGCAATGAAGCCATCCGCCAGCTGGTGTTTGATCCCCTCCTGCCTGCCCCACTGGTCGACACCGAAGCCCGCCGTACCTTTACCGAGACCGTGCACAGGTTTGATCGTGCCGGTCACGTCATCTGGCAACAGTTGCGCCTGCTGACCACAAGCAGCAAACCGGCCGCGCACCTCACCACGCATTGATCACGATTTTTTTGCAGGGACATGACATGAACCAGGCCATCACCCTCCCGGACTCGGCAACTCCCGTCGAGCTGCCTGCCGAAACCCGCCGCAAGATCACCGACATTTTCACGCGGGAAGAAATACGAATGCTCACCACGCGATCGGACCTCGCAGGCTTTGTCGGCATCGGTTTTACCTGGGGCGTCATTTTTTTAACACTGGCCATGCTGGCGTGGGCAGCACAACAATCATTGCCGGTGGCCGTGCCGCTGTTCGTGTTTGGCATCACCATTCTTGGCGGGCGACACCTCGCTCTCGCCATCCTGATGCACGAGGCCTCGCACGGCACCCTGTTCAAAACAAAATGGCTGAACGACACGTTTGCCGACTGGGTCTGTGCAAAACCCATCTGGAATGATGTACAGAAATACAAGGTGCATCATTTTGCCCACCACAGCAAAACCGGACAGCAAGGTGACACGGATCTTTCACTGGTGGCCGGCCTTCCCTGCACACGCGCCTCGCTATGGCGCAAGTTTGCCCGTGACCTGTCCGGTTACACGGGACTGAAATTTCTTCTCGGCCGCACTCTCATGGATGCCGGCGTCATCCAGTGGACAGTGTCCAACGACATCCGGAAACTGCCACAGGAAGGACGGCGCTGGCACGACTACCTGCGTGACCTGGTCAGCAACGGCTGGCGTACCGCGCTTGTGCACGCCGTGCTGTTTGGTATGGCATGGGCCAGCGGCCATGCATGGCTCTATGGCGTCTTCGTGCTCACTTACATCACGCCATTTCCGCTGATCCTGCGCATTCGCTCCATGGCCGAACATGCCTGTACCGAGCAGAGCACCGACATGTTCCGCAACACCCGTTCCACCCGCGCCGGCCTGCTGGCGCGCATGACGGTGGCACCGCACCGCGTGAACTACCATATAGAACATCACGTAATGGCCTCCGTACCATTCCGCAAACTGCCCCTCATGCACAGGATGCTGTGTGAACGCGGCGCCGTACCACCTGCCCCCGGCTATCTGGATGTACTGCGTATCGTTTCCACACCGTCGACCGCCACCGCGACGACCCGCTGAACAGGACACCGTCATGAATGCATCACAGCAGGATTCACCAGACAGTCGCTACATGGCCGACACCCACGAGGTCATCAACGTGTCGAGCGAGCTGCAGGACTTCAACCTGTACCGGCAGGATCACGCATTGCGCGATGCCGTACAGCGCGAAGGCGCCGGCTGGGCCGATGAACAACTCAGCACCTTTGGCGAACATGCCGGCACGGCCGGCTATCTGGAACTGGGGCATCTCGCCAACAAGTTCACGCCGGAGTTCGATACGCACGACCGCTTTGGCAACCGCATCGACCTGGTGAAATACCATCCCTCCTATCACCACCTCATGCAGACCGCGATCGAGAACGGCATTCACTCGTCACCCTGGGTAGACCCGAAAGCAGGTGCGCATGTGGCGCGTGCCGCGATGTTCTACATGCAGTCACAGGTGGAAGCCGGCCATGGCTGCCCCGTCACCATGACCTTTGCCGCAGTCCCCTCGCTTCGCACCACACCGGAGCTGGCCAGGATATGGGAACCGAAAATCACCGCGCGCGTTTACGATCCGCGCAATGTACCGATGGAGCAGAAGGCCGGCATCACCATCGGCATGGGCATGACCGAAAAGCAGGGCGGCTCGGATGTTCGCGCCAACACCACCAGGGCATTTCCGCTGGGCAGTGGCGGGCCGGCGCAACCCTATGAACTGGTGGGCCACAAGTTTTTCCTCTCGGCACCCATGTGCGATGCCTTTCTGGTGCTGGCACAGGCGCCGGGCGGCCTCTCCTGTTTTCTCGTGCCGCGCTGGCGCCCGGATGGCACAAAAAATCCCCTGCAGGTCATCCGCCTCAAGAAAAAAATGGGCAACCAGTCCAATGCATCCAGTGAAATCGAACTGCGCGGCGCACTGGGCTGGATGGTCGGCGACGAAGGCCGTGGCGTGCGTACGATCATTGAAATGGTCAGCATGACACGCTTTGACTGCATGATCGGTTCCAGCGGTGGCCTGCGCATGGCCGCCGCGCAAGCACTGCATCACTGCTCGGTGCGCTCGGCTTTCGGTAATGTCCTCAACCGGCAACCACTGATGCAGAACGTGCTGGCGGATCTCGCGCTGGAAAGCGAAGCCGCCACCACCCTGACCATGCGTATCGGACGTGCGCTCGACAACCGGCATGACGAACACGAAGACCTGCTGGTACGACTTGGCACGGCCGTGGGAAAGTACTGGATCTGCAAACGCGTCCCGCATCATGCCTATGAGGCAATGGAGTGCATCGGTGGCAGCGGCGTGATGGAAGACAGCATTTTTCCGCGCCTGTACCGCGAGGCCCCGATCAACGCGATCTGGGAAGGCAGTGGCAATGTGCAATGCCTGGATGTGTTGCGCGCCATGCAGAAAACACCGGCGGTGGTGGATGCGTTTTTTGCCGAAGTCGGCAAGGCCCGGGGTGGCAATGCTGCACTCGACCAGCATGTGGCGGCACTGAAGAACGAGTTCCGCGATTTCACCGACATGGAGTTCCGTGCCCGCGACATTGTTGACCGCATGGCACTGGCCCTGCAGGCCGCCCTGCTGGTGCAGCACGCACCGGCCTTCGTCGCGGACCCGTTCTGCACTTCACGCCTCACCCTTGTCGGTCACCACAACTATGGCACGCTGGCCCGTGGCAGCAATTGCGAGGCAGTTATTGCCCGTGCCACGCCACAAATGAAAAACTGATCCGGCGCCACTCCAGCCAAAGGGACGTCGCCGGCACATGCATGCACTATACTGAAA
>JBASJP010000356.1:0-4821 GCA_049655345.1 Moraxellaceae bacterium | reverse complement strand
GGCCAACGGCATGCTGTTGCGGATTGCCAGTGAGCTTCAGGGTGGTGGTGCTCCTGCGTATGTGTCCCTCAGGAAGTGACAGTGAGCTTTTTAGTCATCTTCAGGCTGATGCACAGGTGTTTTCGCTGAGGGCGCTTTTCTGAACACCAGTATCCGGAAGTCGGCCTGCAGGGTGAGGGACGTCAGCTGTTCCACCTGCGTGCGACGCTCACGTGAAGCGCGCCAGTAATGCGGCGTCATCATCAGCAGGTTTTTCACGGCGTCGTTGTCTGGCAGTGTGAAAGAAAACTGGAGGGCGGTTTCATGTTGCAGGGTGAATGCAGATGAAAGTCCCTCCAGCCACTTTTCAGGTTCATGTGCGCGCACTTCCGGATAAAGCGCCTCGCGCAGTTCCCACAGGTGTTTTTCGCCTGGTGCTGCAATTACCAGTGCGCCATATTCATTCAGCACACGTGCTGCCTCGGTCACCTGCACCGGACTGAAAATGGCCACCATCACATCCATCGTGTTGGCAAACAGCGGTATGTCATTACTGCTGGCTACCAGCCAGGTAAAGTCGGCGCCACGGCGTGCGGCGCGTTTTACGGCATGTTTGCTGATGTCCAGCGCAACGACTTCTGATGCAATTTCACGAAAGGTCTGGGTGTACCAGCCCTCACCACAGCCGCTGTCCAGCAGGGAGCCTGCGTTCAGCGGCTCGATCATGCCCTTCAGTGTGTCGCGGAAGGTCGTGTAATAACCTGCCTCCAGAAAGGCACGGCGTGCGGCCACCATGTCGGCGTCATCGCCCGGGTCCAGGCTGTTCTTGTTCTGCACCGGCAGCAGGTTCAGATAGCCTTCGCGGGCGCGATCAAAGCGATGGTGCGCAGGGCACAGCATGCTGTGGTCATCCGGCAACAAGCGCTCGTGGCAAATGGGGCAGCGAAGATAAATCACGTGAGCAGCTTCACCAGAATGCGCTCATACACCGTCGTGAGCGTATCCAGGTCAGCTGCACGCACTTCTTCGTTTACCTTGTGAATGGTTGCATTCAGCGGGCCAAGCTCCAGCACCTGTGCGCCGGTAGGGGCAATGAAGCGGCCATCCGACGTACCGCCACTGGTGGAGAGTTCGGTTTCAATGCCGCAGATTTCACGAATGCTTTCAACGGCGGCTTCCACCATGGCACCACGGGCAGTCAGGAAAGGGTGGCCGGAAAGGCTCCAGTCCAGCTTGTACAGCAGCCCGTGTTTCTTGAGGATGGTTTCGGTGCGTTCGCGCAACTGGGCTTCGGTCACTTCGGTCGAGAAGCGGAAGTTGAACACCACCTTCATCTCGCCGGGGATCACATTGTTGGCGCCGGTACCGGCACTGATGTTGGAGATCTGGAACGAGGTCGACGGGAAAAACTCGTTGCCATGATCCCAGACTTCCGCCGTCAGTTCGGCCAGTGCCGGCGCCGCCCGATGAATCGGATTGTCGGCAAGGTGCGGGTAGGCCACATGCCCCTGCGTACCAATCACCGTCAGGATGCCGTTGAGTGAACCGCGACGACCATTCTTGATGACATCGCCAAGCTGCTTGCTGGATGAAGGCTCACCAACAAGTGCCCAGGTGATTTTCTCGTTGCGTGCTTCCAGATGCTCAACGACTTTCACGGTGCCGTTGATGGCCACGCCTTCTTCGTCGCTGGTGATCAGGAAGGCAATCGAACCCTTGTGATCAGGATTTGCTGCCACAAAACGTTCGCACGCCACTACCATGGCTGCCAGCGAACCCTTCATGTCGGCGGCACCACGGCCAATCAGCATGCCGTCACGAATCTCCGGTGCAAACGGCTGTACGTTCCAGTTTTCCACGGGGCCGGTAGGCACCACATCGGTATGTCCGGCAAAGGCCAGAACCGGTGCAGTATCGCCGCGACGTGCCCAGAAATTGTCCACATCACCAAAGCGCAACCGCTCCACCCGAAAGCCGATCTTTTCCAGGCGCTCAATCATCAGCGTCTGGCAGTTGGCATCAAAAGGCGTGACGGAAGGCTCGCGCATCAGGGCGAGGGTGAGGTCCAGCGTGGGGGAGAGTGTGCTCATGAGGGGTCAGGTCTGCCTGGGGCCGCATCGGGCTGCATCATTGTGGTGGGTAGTTTACCGGTAACAGCCGTCAATCAGCCACACGCTGGCGCAACACTTGCTTGCATCCATCAGTGGTTGCCCCTTTGCAGACATCGCCTGCCGGGCAATAATCCGCCATCACTAACGGGTCAGAAGAGCCCGGACAACCACCAGGGACGCGTTCCATGAAGAAGATTCTCACCCTTGCAGTACTTGCTGCTGCCGTTGGCCTCGCCGCCTGCAGCAAGAAAGAAGATGCCGCTACTGCCGCCAGGGCAGATGGTCCGCTGGTGGTCAGGGTGGGTCATGCCTCTCCGCTGACAGGGCCGCAGGCACATCTGGGCAAGGACAACGAAAACGGTGTGCGTCTGGCCATCGAAACCCTCAACGCCAGCGGCTTTGAAGTGGGTGGCAAGAAGGTAACGTTCGAGCTGATCTCGGAAGACGACCAGGCCGATCCGCGCATTGCCACTACCGTTGCCAAGAAGTTTGTGGACGATGGCGTCAACGTCATCATCGGCCACCTCAACTCCGGCACCACCATTCCCTCGTCGCGTGTCTATAACGATGCCGGCATCGTGCAGGTGTCGCCGTCGGCTACCAATCCCAAGTACACCCTGCAGGGCTACAAGAACGCGTTCCGCGTGATGGCCAATGACGTGCAGCAGGGCAAGGCACTGGGCGAGTTTGCGGTAAAGGATCTGGGCGCAAAGAAGATTGCGATCATTGATGACCGTACTGCGTATGGTCAGGGCCTGGCGGACGAGTTCGAGAAAGCCGTCATTGCCAGTGGTGGCGCCATCATTGTGCGTGAGTTCACCAACGACAAGGCATCGGACTTCACTGCCATCCTGACCAAGATCAAGGGCACGGCGCCCGACCTGCTGTTCTACGGTGGCATGGACGGGCAGGGTGCTCCCATGGCCAAGCAGATGAAGACACTGGGCCTGACGGCAAAGTTCATGGGTGGTGATGGCATCCACACAGCCGAGTTCATGAAGCTGGCCGGTCCGGCTGCCGAAGGTGTGACAGCCTCGCTGCCCGGTGTGCCGCTGGATTCCATGCCCCATGGCCCGGAGTTCAAGAAGCGTTTCGAGGCCAAGTACGGTGTGATCCAGCTGTATGCCCCGTACTGCTATGACGCCATGATGGTGGTGGCCGAGGCCATGAAGCGTGCCGGCTCTGTCGAGTCCGCAAAGTTCCTGCCGGAAATGCCAAAGACCAGCCATGACGGTGTAACTGCCAATATCGCTTTTGATGCCAATGGCGACCTTACCAGCGCCGCCATCTCGGTCTATCGCGTGGAAGGCGGTATCTGGAAGCTGCAGCGTACGGTTGGCGGCCCGGCGGCCCCTGCGCCGGCTGCAACTCCGGTCGCTGCACCTGTAAAATAATCTGTCGCCCTGCTCGTGGCGGCGCTCTGCGTGCCACAGGGGCAAAGCCACTCCCACGGGAAATCCTGCGGGGCTCCCACAGAAAACTGCTGGTCTTGTGGGAGTGGCTTCAGCCACGAATGCTTTCGTCAGTTTCCCCGTTGAGTCCGGCCTGATTCCTGCGTAACCTTCGCCGGTTGCAAGGGGGAGGGCCGGTATTGCCTCCAGACAGCACTGGCAAGGACTCGACAGGGAATCAGCACACACGTGGACATCCTGGTACAACAGCTCATCAACGGCCTCATTCTCGGCAGCATTTATGCCCTGATTGCGCTGGGCTACACCATGGTCTACGGCATTCTCGGCCTCATCAATTTCGCGCATGGCGAGATCGTGATGATCGGCGCCATGATCACCATTACCTGTCTCAACATCCTGATCGGCCACGGTGTCGACTTGCCAGGGCTAATGCTGGTGGGTGTCAGCCTTCTCATGGCGATTCCCGCCTGTGCCCTGCTCGGTTTCAGTATCGAACGCATTGCTTATCGGCCCCTACGCAACGCACCACGACTGGCGCCACTGATCACGGCCATTGGCGTTTCCATTGTGCTGCAGAATCTGGCGATGATTATCTGGGGCCGTCAGTACGTAGCTTTTCCGGACATCCTGCCCTCAACGCCGCACAAGTTTCTGGGCGCTTCCATTACCTCGCTGCAAATCCTCATCATCGTGCTGGCGGCGCTCATCATGGGCGGGCTCATGTTGCTGGTGAATCGCAGCAAGCTCGGTCGTGCCATGCGTGCCACGGCACAAAGCCCTCAAGTGGCCTCGCTCATGGGCGTGAACGTGAATCACGTGATTTCCATGACCTTCATTCTGGGCTCATGCCTGGGGGCGGTGGCTGGCGTAATGGTCGCGGCCAATTACGGGCAGGCACATGCCTACATGGGTTTCATGCTCGGGCTTAAAGCCTTCTCTGCGGCCGTGCTCGGTGGTATCGGCAATCTGGCCGGTGCCGTCATCGGCGGCTTGCTGCTGGGGATTATCGAGTCGCTGGGGGCGGGTTATATCGGCGACGTTACGGGCGGCTTTCTGGGTAGCCAGTATCAGGACGTGTTTGCCTTCATGGTGCTTATTCTGGTGCTCGTGTTCAGGCCATCCGGCCTGATGGGCGAGCGCGTGGCGGAGCGGCCATGATGTTTCAGTCAAAGTCGCCGGCCAGACTCTGGGTTGCCTACGCCGCCATTGCCCTTGCGCTGGTCATTGCACCGTTCGTGATCGGTGCGGGCTTTGGTAATTCCTGGGTACGCATTCTCGATTTTGTCTTGCTCTACGCCATGCTCGCGCTGGGGCTGAAC
>JBASJP010000355.1:0-2879 GCA_049655345.1 Moraxellaceae bacterium | reverse complement strand
CCGCAATGCGATTTACTTCCACTGCGGCGGATTGGACCTTATGCCGGAAGGGGCTGAAGGCAAATGGTTACCCACCTGATTTGGTGATGCCCCTTTTATTTTGGGTGGGTCAGGTTTTAAGCTCGTCCCTGTCCCTGAAGTGATTCAGCGCATCGGGATTTGCCAGAGCGTCCGTGTTCTTTACCGCCTCGCCGTGAACTACATTGCGCACCGCCAGTTCCACGATTTTTCCACTGATGGTACGGGGAATGTCGGCGACCTGCACGATGCGGGCTGGTACATGACGTGGTGTGGTGTTGGCCAGGATCACGTCACGAATCTGCGTTTGCAGTGTTTTTGTCAGCGTAATGCCCTCACGAAGTTTGACGAACAGGACGACACGTTCATCACTTTTCCAGTTCTGACTAATGGCAATCGACTCGAGCACTTCGGTCACTTTTTCTACCTGACGGTAGATTTCTGCCGTGCCAATGCGTACGCCACCAGGATTCAGTACGGCATCCGAGCGTCCATGGATAATTAGTCCACCATGAGCATTCTGTTCACCATAGTCGCCATGTGCCCATAAGCCCGGGAAGCGGTCAAAGTAGGCTTTCCTGAATTTCTCGCCGTCAGGATCATTCCAGAAGCCGGTGGGCATGCAGGGGAATGCTCGTGTGCAGACCAGTTCACCTTTCTCGTCAATGACAGATTGGCCTGCTTCATTGAAGATGTCGACGGCCATGCCAAGGCCCTTGCATTGCAACTCCCCACGATAAACCGGGAGAGTGGGGTTGCCCAAGGCAAAACACGAAACAATATCGGCGCCACCGGAAATGCTGGAAAGGCAGAGATCCGGTTTGATGTCGCGATAAACGTAGTCAAAATTTTCGTGGAGTAGTGGCGAGCCTGTCGACAGGATGGTTTTCAGGGCATCCAGTTGATGCTTTTCTCTCGGCTTGTAGCCGGCCTTTTCCAGTGCGGAAATATATTTTGCACTGGTCCCGAAAATTGAAATTTTCTCGCGCTCGGCAATGTCGAAAAGTATGTCCGGCTTCGGGGCAAAGGGAGAGCCATCATACAGCACCACAGTGGCGCCGAGTGCCAGAGTGGAAATCAGCCAGTTCCACATCATCCAGCCGCATGTTGTGTAGTAGAACACCACATCATCACGGTTGATATCGGTATGCAATGCCAGTTCCTTGAGGTGCTGGAGCAGTATGCCTCCAGTGCCGTGAACTATGCATTTTGGCACTCCGGTCGTGCCCGAAGAGTACATGATATAGAGTGGATGACTGAACGGGACGGGTGTGAATGCCAGATTGTCCGCCGGTGTTGCCATGGCTTCATTCCACGAGGTTGCATCCGGAATTGCAGACAGGTCAGGCGACTGTTGCGTCAGCGGTACAACAAGTACTTTTTTCAGTGTCGGCAGGTGAGAAACAATGGCGGCAACCTTCTCCAGACAGTCCACGCGCTTGCGGTTGTGGTAGTAGCCATCGGCCACAATCAGCAGCTTTGGTGTGATTTGGCCAAAGCGGTCCAGCACGCCCTGCAGGCCAAAATCGGGCGAACACGAGGACCAGGTAGCACCAAGGCTGGTGGCTGCCAGCATCGCTATCACGGTTTCCTGCACATTCGGCATGAAGCCTGCCACACGGTCGCCCGCCACAATACCTTGAGTACGAAAATACGCCGCTACATGACTGACGTGTGTGAATAACTCAGCATACGTCAGGGTGCGACGCTCTCCATTTTCCAGGTAACTGATCAGGGCAATGCGTTCGTCACGGTAGCGCAGCAGATGTTCGGCAAAATTAAGCGTGGCTCCGTCGAACCATTGGGCTCCCGGCATCTGATCATTGCTGAGAATCGTCGTATGGGGGCTATGGCTGGTAATATCAAAGTAATCCCAGAGACTTTCCCAGAATGTGGCATGTTCGGTAATAGACCAGTCGTGCAACTCCGCATAGTTGTCAAATGTCAGATTGCGTTCACAGGCGAGCCAGCGTTGCCAGTCTGAAAGACGTGTTGCCGCTATTCTTTCTGCGGAAGGTTGCCAGAGAATCGTGCTCATTCTGGTGTGGCCCCGCTCTCAAGCGCTACCAGTACCTGCCCTTCGCTGACCAGATCTCCGGCAACGATATCAATGGTTGCGATCACGCCATTGCCATGTGCCCGGATTCGATGCTCCATTTTCATGGCCTCCATGACCAGCAGGGTGTCGCCTTCTTTCACTGCATCGCCCTTGCTGACATTCACGCTGACAATGCGGCCATTCATTGGTGCGTTGTAGTGCCTGCCATCAGAGGTAGTGCTGCTTTCATGGCTATGTGTGACAAAACCAAGCTCGGCATGTTCGCCATGAGAAAAAACATCCAGACCATTGCCTGTGCGGACAACATGGAAACTGGTCAGGTGGCTGTCACGGATAAGGCAGGCAAGGCCTTCCTTCAGGGTCAGCGCGCATTCACCGCGATGTTCACCGATGGCGTATTCATAGTGTGTGCGTGCTGGCGTGAGTGCTACTTCGTGTGTTTCTCCCTGCAGGCTGATGCGTATAAGGCTCTCATCGTGCTGTGCAATTCGGAAACCTTGCAGACGACTCCATGGCGAGCAATAGTCATTGCTGTTGGCGGCAGGGTGGGGCGTTTGCAGTGTATAGGCAGCACCAAGTAGCAGCAGGGCTGTTTTATCGTTGTCTGAAGGAGACAGCAGGTCTGCGTGGTGTTCCTCGATGAAGTGTGTGCTCAAGCCGGCCGCAAGGAAGGCCGGGTGAGACAGAACCTTTACCAGAAAGCCTGTGTTGTGTTTGACGCCAGCAATGCGGGTTTTCCGGAGTGCGTCAGCCAGTCGTTGCGCTGCGATGTCACGGGTTTCTCCCCAGGCAATCACCTTGG
>JBASJP010000354.1:0-3163 GCA_049655345.1 Moraxellaceae bacterium | reverse complement strand
ACCAGATACCGACGCCCATGAAAAGGAGGCCGGTAAGCAACACCTGTAGCCCGCCCAGACCAAACACGGAATGACGCAAGACCCAGAGTCGTGATGGTTCCAGTTCCAGGCCGATCAGGAACAGCAGCATGACCACGCCGAACTCGGCAAACTCCAGCACCTGATGTGTATCGCTTATCATGCCCATGGCATGGGGGCCGAGCACGATGCCGGTGGTGAGATAGCCGATGACCGAGGCCAGCCCGAAACGCTTCAGCAAGGGCACCATGAGCAGGGCGGCGCCAAGGAATATCACGGTGGTTTGCAGCAGTTTCATGCACGTTCCTGTGGCGCGTGTTTGCAGACGGTTGCATCGTTCCGGCAAAGGATTGATAGTCTCATTCCTGTTTGCCAGGGAGCATAAGCATGGCCCGTCTTTATGATGATAATTCACTCTCGATCGGAAATACGCCTCTTGTACGGCTTAATCGTGTCGCGGGCAGCAATGCCCGTGTTTACGCCAAGATCGAGGGCCGTAATCCAGCCTATTCTGTAAAGTGCCGCATTGGCGCTGCCATGGTGCAGGATGCCGAACAGCGCGGCCTGCTCAAACCCGGCATGACGATTGTCGAGCCTACCTCCGGTAATACCGGGATTGCCCTCGCGTTTGTCGCGGCCGCCAAAGGCTACGCCATTACCCTGACCATGCCGGCCTCGATGTCGCTGGAGCGGCGCAAGGTGCTGAAGGCGCTGGGGGCAACCCTGGTGCTGACCGATCCGGCCCGGGGCATGAAGGGCGCCATTGAAAAGGCCGAGGAAATTGTTGCCAGCGATCCGGCACGTCATTTCCTGCCGCAGCAGTTCGAGAATCCTGCCAATCCTGCCATTCATGAGGCAACGACCGGCCCCGAAATCTGGAGTGACACCGACGGCGGTGTTGATGTGTTTGTGGCGGGGGTGGGTACCGGTGGCACGCTGACCGGGGTCTCGCGCTACATCAAGAACACAAAGGGAAAGGCCATCCAGACCATTGCGGTCGAGCCGGTGGCCTCGCCCCTGATCACCCAGTCGCTGAAAGGCGAAGCGCTGGCCCCGGCCCCGCACAAGATACAGGGTATTGGTGCCAACTTTGTGCCGAAGAATCTTGATCTGTCGCTGGTGGATGCGGTCGAGACGGTCAGCAACGAGGATGCCATCGAGTTTGCGCGACGCCTGATGCGTGAGGAAGGCATCCTTGCAGGTATTTCCTGCGGTGCGGCCGCCTGTGCTGCTGCCCGGGTGGCGGCACGGCCCGAAAATGCGGGCAAGCTGATTGTGGTGGTGCTGCCGGACTCCGGTGAGCGTTACCTTTCGACGGCTTTGTTCGACGGGCTCTTTACCGAGCAGGAGCTGGTGCAATGACGATTGCTTACTGGTGTGTGCTGGCAGCTATCCTTCTGCCCTATATCTGGACCGGGGTGGCCAAGTTCACCTCCGGTTTTCGCCCGCGCGACAATCATAATCCGCGTGAGTATCTGGACAAGCTGGAGGGGCCGGCCAAAAGGGCGCACTGGGCCCAGCTCAATACCTTCGAGTCCATTCCCGGTTTTATGGCAGCGGTCATCATTGCCCATCTTGCCGCGGCGCCGCAGGTGGCGGTTGATGCCATCGCCGTGACCTATATCGGCCTGCGCCTGCTGTACGGGGTTCTCTATATTGCCGACAAGGCCCGGTTACGCTCCCTGGTATGGGCCGGTGGTGTGGCCTGCATTGTGGCCCTGTTTGTCGTTTCGGCCTGAGCGGGCACTGGGCAACTCCCTGCAGGGCGCTATAATGCGCCCCGTCTTTTCCTCCCTATCCGAGAGCCAGCCATGAGCTACAAGAATGTCCCGATCGGCAAGGATGTGCCGAACGATATCTACGTGATCATCGAAATCCCGGCCAATGCCGCGCCCATCAAGTACGAAATCGACAAGGACTCCGATGCACTGTTTGTGGACCGGTTCATCGGAACAGGCATGTCCTACCCGGTCAACTATGGCTACATCCCGCATACCCTGTCCGAAGATGGCGACCCACTGGATGTGCTGGTGGTGACACCGTTCCCGGTCGAGCCGGGTTGCGTCATCCGTGCCCGCGTGGTTGGCAAGCTGAACATGGAAGACGAAGCCGGTATCGACACCAAGCTGATTGCTGTGCCGCACGACAAGCTCACGCCGCTCTACAAGAACGTGAAGGAGTACACGGATCTGCCTGAGCTGCTGCTGGCGCAAATCAAGCACTTCTTCGAGAACTACAAGGCGCTGGAGCCGGGCAAGTGGGTCAAGCTCACGGGCTGGGAAGGTGCCGAGGCTGCCAAGGCAGATATCCTGAAGGCGATTGAAGCCGCCAAGTAAGGTTGTCCTGATGTCCCTGAGAGGCCCGCAATTGCGGGCCTCTCGCGTTTCGGGGCCGGTTTCGGGTGTGCGGATGCACCTTGTCGGACAGCGGCTGATTTGCGATGAATATTGTCTGGTTGTCTGACTATTTTTATGTATGAGTCTCTCGTGCTTTCTATAATTCACCCTGTTGGTCCGAGCCTCCGCTTTCCGGACCGAAAAGAACGGGTTTGAATTTTCAAGGAGTAAGTCATGGGTGAATTGAAGCAGGTTTCCGAACAGCAGCAGGGTCTGGTCGAGCGCGTAAAGAGCCTCGGCGAGCAGGTGTATCTGGCCAACCTCGGTCTGGTTGCCAAGGCTGAAGAAGAAGGCAAGAAGCAGTATGAGCGTCTGATTGCCGTGGGCACCGAAGCCCGTGCCGAAAAGGCTGCCGAGACCCCGAAGCCCCTTCTGGTGGTGGCTGGTCTGGTCCAGGTGCTGATTGATGAAGCCGACAAACTGACTGCCGAACACATCAAGCAGCAGGTTGAGTCCGTGAAGCTGAAGCTGACGGGCCTCAAGGTCGTGGAAGAAGGCCAGAAGCTGTTTGACGAGCTGGTTGCTGCCGGCGAGAAGCGCAAGGCAGCCTGAATCTGGCTGCAGTAGAAGTTGATGGTGCTGAACTGTTTTAACGTTTTGGTGTTGTGGTAACCCTCTTGGGGATGGCGTCCTTTTTAGCCATCCCCTTTTTTTTGGTTCATCGCGGAATACCGGGAAAAGCGGCTTTGATCTTCAAAAAGAAGTAGCTGTTATCCCGGTAACCGTAGGCCATGCGTTTGATGACCTTG
>JBASJP010000353.1:0-1776 GCA_049655345.1 Moraxellaceae bacterium | reverse complement strand
AGAGGCATCCAGACCGTTCTGCACCCAGTCCACAACAAAGCCCTGCTGGCGCAGCCCGGTACAAAGGCCATCGCCAAGGTGCGGATCATCTTCCACCACGAGCAGGCGCATGCATCAGGTCCTGTATGGATCAGTCATCATCATTGTCGTTGTCCCCGGGTTTTTCACCAGGATAATCACTGGCGGCACTGTCCACGCCAGCCGGCGCGGGATTATTCAGTGTCCATGCCCAGAAGCTGCCAAGGGACACTATCATCAATATGGCAACCAGTGGCCGGGTGTGCGTGATGCCTTGTCCATCATGGCCGGGCTTGTAGCCGGTGAACATGCTGGCGATCAGGTTTTCGTGGTGTTTCAGGCTGCTGAAGATGACGCCGACAACATGCATGCCCACGACCACCAGCATCACGGTTGCCAGTATTTCATGCACCTCTTCCAGCCACTCGCCACCCACCTCATTGTACATGGCCCATCCGGACGCGGCCGTGGCCAGTCCCAGCGTGAGCAGCATGACGACGGCGATGGCGCCGAGCGGGTTGTGCCCGGCATGCGGCTCGGGATGCGCGGACAGCAGTGAGCGCAGGTAACGGATAACGGCTTTGGGGCCGCGAATAAAGTCGCTGAAGCGGGCATGGCGGGTGCCAACGATGCCCCACAGCAAGCGGAACACGATCAGGCCCGCCATGGTGTAGCCGCAGGCAATATGAACGTTGAGCCAGCGTTCGCTGTCGGCAGTCAGCCATGCGCCGGCAAAACTTGCAGCCAGCGACCAGTGGAACAGGCGGACAGGCCAGTCCCAGATCAGGGTACGAGAGGTCATTTCCTGTTTACTCCTTTGGGCAAGCGGACGTTGTCTTCAGTGAATACCCCGTCAGCCGCGCTGGTGTGGCAGGCGCCACAGTTGGCGGCTGATTTCACCGCCGGGTTTTTCCAGATGCTGGCCGGCAACTCTTCCTGGTGCTCATGCAAAAACCAGCGGGTTTCGGTAATGCGCAGTTGTGGCTTGCCGTTTTTATCCGTGGCGCGACCCCCTGCGTTTTTCACCAGAAACTGGCGCAGGCGCCGGGCAGTGGCATCGTCCAGGCTGGCATCGGAACCGAAGTGCTGGCCCAGCCCGTTCATGACGCCCTGCCATGATTGGCTGGATAGCAGCCCGGGTGGATAGGGGGCATGACAACTGCCACATTCCTGAGTGTAGAGCGGGTTTGTGACCGCGGGCATGTCATCGGCGTGGGACAAGACAGGTGCAGCCAGAAGGCCTGTCAGTGCCAGCAGGATGTGCATTCGAATGGTCATGTCGGTTCCTTAGCGCAGGCTTTGCAGATAAGTGAGTACGTCGCCTTTTTCACGCGCGCTGCATTCGCGGTCGAGGACATCCTTGCAGTTGCGGCGGAACCACTTTTCCACCTTGGCGGCATCGGTAAAACGGTCCGGATTGGCAGCGGGAGCGAGCGGCTTCAATAGCTTGCCGGTGACGGCGTGGCGTCCGCTCTTGCGGGCATCGGTTGTGTGGCAGCTGGCACAGCTCCAGTCACCACCGTGGCGGCTGGTGAAGAACTGGCGTCCGCGCTCAGCCGACAGCGGGCCGGCGGCAGGAGACGCGGCAAGTGCTTCTGCGGCATACCCGGCCTGAAGGCGGGCAGGAGTGTCCGTGCCGGCAGCGAACAGCATGCCGGGGAGTAGCAGGAGGACGGTGAGGATGCGTTGCATGAAAATCTCCGTGAGAGAGCTTTCATGCAGGATGCGGGGGCAGGATTAAGCGGGCATTAAGGCGGG